>CAYJEZ010000042.1:2398-19054 GCA_964369215.1 uncultured Eubacteriales bacterium | reverse complement strand
TGTTATACTGTTATAGTAATTTATCTTTATATACTTGTAAAAATTAATTAACTAATGTATAATAAATATATTGAAATTTAGGGGGTATGATAAATGAGCGTAAAAATAGATAGTCTTTTGGCGACAGGCATGTATGAAGAAAATAGCTTTATTATTACTGATATAGCAAGTGGAAAAAGGGCAATAATTGACCCTTGTTTTGAAAATTTTGACATGAATAGTATAGGCGATGACTTTGAATATATCTTGCTAACACACGGCCACATGGACCATATAGCGCAAGCTTTAGACTTAAAAGCTATTAGCTCTGCTAAAATTGTAGCCCATAGTGGCGAAAAAGAAGTTCTTCAAAACACCTCACTAAACCTTACTAATATGATAGGCAAAGGTATTAAAATAGTTGCAGATATTTATGTTGGAGATGGTGACAGCCTACCTTTAGGAGAAAGTGTAATAAAAGCTATGCACACACCCGGCCACACTAGTGGCAGTGTTTGCTATATTGTAAACGAGCACATGTTTACTGGCGATACAGTAATGAAGGGCACAATAGGAAGATGCGACTTACCAACAGGAAATTTAACTGTAATGATGAAATCTATTGAGAAAATTAAATCGCTTGAAACAAACTATAACTTATATTGTGGGCACGAAGATAATACTACTCTTGATGAAGAGAGAAAAAATAACGAATATTTTAATATGTAATGTAAAGGAAAAGCTACTACTAATGAGAGTTTACATAAGCCACAGGTACTTAGATTATGAAATAGGAAATTTATTGAGAGTGTTTTTTCCTTATAAAAAATTTGAATTTGTAAAAGAGTTAAACGGTAACGAGCTCATTACTGTAATTCAAAATGATAATTCAGCAGAAAAATTTGTTGATTTTAGAATATTTTTAGACGGAAATGAATATAATCAAAGAGTGCTACTAGACAGCTCGGACGACGAATATACCGCTACTGCGGCTTTTTATAAACTACTGGAGAAAATAAGTTCTTACACCCCTGAGTGGGGAATGCTCACCGGTATTCACCCTGTAAGGTACTATTCTAACTTTGTAAAGCAAGTAGGCGAAGAACAAGCCAACGCAATATTTAAAGACGAATACTTTGTAAGCGAGAAAAAGCTGAAACTATGTGAGGATATGTTTAAACTGCAAACTCCTTATATGAAAATAGAGGGTGAAAAGTGCTATAGCCTTTATGTAAGTATTCCTTTTTGCCCTACTAGATGCAATTACTGCTCTTTTGTGTCACAAAGTGTACAAAAAAGCAAAAAGTTGATTAAACCATATTTTGACTTGCTTTTAAAAGAGATTACTTATACTTCTCTGCTTGTAAAATCTTTAGGCTCTAAGCTTAAAAGCGTTTACATAGGCGGAGGCACACCAACTACTTTAAGTGCTACTATGCTAAAAGAGCTTGTAAGCCTTATTAATAATGAATTCGACATGAGCTACTGCACAGAGTTTACTTTAGAGGCAGGCAGAGCAGACACAATCACGGACGAGATATTATCTGCAATTAAGTCTAGTGGTGTAGATAGAATTAGCATTAATCCACAAACCTTAAACAATAAGGTTCTTGAAAACATCGGTAGACAGCATACAGGCGAAGAGGTTATATCTGCTTATAAAAATGCAAGAGAACAAGGCATTAAATACATAAACATGGATTTAATTGCAGGGCTTATGGGCGATAGTTTAGATAGCTTCAACGACACTCTAAACCGTGTTATAGAGCTTGAACCCGACAACATTACTATTCACGCCTTGGCACTTAAGCGCTCTGCTAAAATTTTTGACAGCGAAGACACTAAAATTTACCACGGAGAAAAAGACACTATTAGCTCTATGATAGAAAGTTCTGTTAATATGCTTGTAAAAAGCGGTTATACTCCGTACTATATGTACAGGCAAAGCAGAATGGCATCTAATGCAGAGAACATAGGTTGGGCGAAAAATGGTAGCATTTGTGCTTACAATATATATACTATGGATGACTCTCATACTATTATAGCTTGTGGTGCAGGCGGTGTTTCAAAAGTAGTTGACCCATACTCTAATAGGCTAGAAAGAGTTTTTAATTTTAAGTACTCATATGAGTATATGGATAGATTTGACGAAATATTAAAACGCAAAGAAGAGGTGATTAATTTATATGCGCAATTTTGCAAACGGGTACACTAGGTACACCAATCATTTAGAACAAATTAACGAGGCAGCTCTAAACATGCCTGAAAAGATGATAAGCGATGTTGAAGAGAGCTACCATAATCATTTAAAAGAGATAGCCGCAGATATAGTAAACGAACAAACAAACGTTAAAATTTGCATGCTCTCAGGCCCAAGTAGCAGTGGTAAAACTACAACAGGCAACCTGTTAAAAGATTATATAGAAGAAAACGGCAAAAAGGCTTATATTGTTTCTATGGATAACTTTTACTTAAACGGAAAAGATATCCCTGTGCTAGCAAATGGAAAAAAAGACTATGAAAGCGTTAAAGCTCTTGATATTGAAGCTATTCAACATTGCCTTGAGAGGGTTGCTGAGGGTGCAGAAATTAATATACCTATCTTCTCTTTTGCTGAACAAAAAAGGAGTAATAAAGCAGAGACTATCAAGCTTAATAGCGATGATATAGTTATTTTTGAAGGTATACATGGTTTAAATCCGATATTTACTAAAAATGTAGACCCTCAAAAAAGTGTAAAGCTTTATGTAAGCGTAAAGCAGTCTATAAAGGCTGCAACGGGCGATGTAATTTCTCCTATGGATTTAAGGCTTGTAAGACGCATAGTTAGAGACATGCAGTTTAGAAGCACCGAACCAGAAAAAACCTTAGAGATGTGGGACGAGGTAGTTTATGGTGAAAACAACTATATTAGGCCATATAGGTTTTTTGCAGACTACACTGTAAACTCAATTCATATTTACGAACCTTGCGTTTTAAGAACCATTGCTATACCTATTTTAAGAGCAATCCCACACGACAGCTTTAATTTTACTAAGGCACGAGACTTAGAGGCTCAACTTATGAGATTTGAACCTATCAGTGTAGACTATGTCCCAAAAACCTCAATGCTAAGAGAGTTTTTAGGTGGCGGAAGTATTATTACTTGAACATAGTCGAAACACTAAACAAATTAAAACACAACAAAATATAACGGCTCAAACCAAATCGGTTTGAGCCGTTTATCGTGTTCTTATCTGTAAAATTAAGTATATTAGTCAAACATTAGTTTGCTATAATTTAATTTTAAGCCATTTTCCTTTTTTAAACCTAATAAAGCTAAGTAAAAACCTTACAAATTGGTCGGTTGTAAATCCAAACCACGCTCCTATTAAACCAAGCCCTAAAGGGTAACAAAATAGCCAGCTTGAAAAAGGTCTTATAAAAGTTACACTTAAAAGCGATACCATTGCAGTAAATTTTGTGTCCCCTGCTCCTCTTAAGCAACCCATCATATTCACTTGACTCACTTGAAAAAACACAGCTATACTTAATATTTGCATAATTTGTTGCCCATAGTCAAGAATAACTTGTTCGTTTGTAAAAAGCAAAAACATATATCTTCCAAAAAAGAAGAATAAAGGTGCTATAAACGTAGAACAAATAAGCCCTATTTTTTGGCAAGACGAGCTGTATATTCTTGCTAAATCTAGCCTTTTTTGCCCTAAACTTCTACCCACTAATGCTACAGAGGCTATAGCTAGTCCATCTGCAACACAAAAAGATATACTAGCAAAGTTCATGGCTATTTGGTTAGCTGCAAGTGCTGTTGTGCCTAACCTTGCTATTACCATAGTTACCAACAAAAAGCCTAGCCTCAAAAAAACCTGCTCAACAAGCGCACTAGAGCCTACGTTAATTATCGATTTTATGTCGCTTACTTTTGCCCATATCCCTTTAACTGCTTTTATGTAAATAAAGCCTGTAGGTTTTGTAATAGAGTAAAAACTTATTGCGCAACCAACAGTTGTACCAATAACTGTTGCTAATGCTGCTCCTGTAATTCCTAAAGCCGGAAAACCAAACCTACCCTCAATAAGCAAAAAGTTAAAAAGCATATTAATTAAGTTTGCTATAACATTTGTTCTCATTGCTATTATAGTATTGCCTGCACCTCTTTGGCAAGCATTAATAACTATACTCATAGTGGTAAAAATGAGACCTATCATAATAACAACATAGTACTCTTTAGCCGCCTCATGAGTTTGTGCCTCAGAGCCAATTAATTTTAGAATAGGGTCTGCAAACGCTATAAATAAAACTGAAACTAAAGAAGTTAAAGTAACGCAAAAAATAATTGCAGTTCTTAAAATCTTATTTGCGCTCTCTCTGTCGTTTTCTCCTTTACGCCGTGAAGTAACTGATGAGACCGCAACCGATAATGCTATAAAAACAGCTAACGCTAAAAATTTAGGCTGTGTAGTCAAGCCTACAGCGGCTATAGCATAAGAGCCCAATGCGCCTATCATGATGGTGTCTACAAAGCTTGTTAGGCTCACTAAAAAGCTCTCAACAACCGCAGGCCAAGCCATTTTTATAGTATTGCTAAGTATTTCTTTTTGACTGGGAATTTCTTCTGTAACCTCAAAGCCTTTAAGTAACTTCTCGGTATTAATAAACTGCATTTCAATACAACCCCCATTATAGAATTCTACCTATATAGTCAAACAGCTACAAAATTATAACAAGTCTCTGCTTACAAATCAATAAACTAAAGTTCTTGTAAGTATTTCTTTGATAATTTTGAAGTTTTTTGACTAGATTATCTTTTGGATGATTACACAATGATACCACAAAATAATCATCACCAAAAAATCGCTTTATTTAGACTTACCACAAAAATGCACCAAATATCTCTCCATAGACTGCTCAATAATATTCATAGCTTCTTCTTTGTTTAACATCTCACTAATAGCTGTCTCTTTATTCTCAAGTGCTTTGTACACCTCAAAAAAGTGCATTATCTCTTGCAATATATGTGGTGGCAGCTGTGTAATCTCTTTATAAAAATTCCATGTAGGGTCTTTACAAGGAATAGCAATAATCTTGTCGTCACACTCGTCGTTATCTGTCATTCTTAAAACACCTATTGGGTACGACTTCACCATTACAAGTGGGTCAATAGCCTCTGTACATAAAACCAGTACATCAAGCGGGTCAGAGTCCTCAGCGTATGTTCTTGGAATAAACCCATAGTTCCAAGGGTAATGGGTTGAAGTATGTAAAATTCTATCGAGCTTAAGCAAGCCGGTTTTCTTATCAAGCTCATACTTCTTTTTACTACCTGCAGTTATCTCTATTACTGCGGTAAACTCTTGTTTAGTTATATCTTTTTCATCTGTATCATGCCAAATATTCATTAATATGTCACCCTTTCTAGCAAATAATAAAACTTTTTTCTTTTATAGTCACTAAACTTAGAACACACTACAGTAATCAAGCAAAAAACTAAAAAGTCAAATATTAATTTGACTATAAATATATACGGTTTTTTACTTTGGTTCTGTTAATTCATCAAGTTAAATTACTATATATAATCATTGTACCAAAAAAAAGTGGTTTTTTCAAGCATATATAGCAAAGCATTTTAAAACATTCAACTTAACAATCTATATCCAGATAAATTATTATTTTTCATCATATTTTGTAATATTTTTTACTACAGTAAAATACAAAAATTAATATTGAAGCAAAAACACTACCATTTACTTTTTTATATTTTTATTCTACTAATAACGAGACATTAAGCTATTAGCATTCAAAAATAAACTAATTGCTCATAAAAGCGACAAAAATGAACAGCACAAAAAGACAATACTTTTATTAATTTGTAGGTATAATAATGCTTACAAAATCATATAATAAAAGATTGGCGGTGTACATTTTGCAAGAAAAAACTTTGCATGTGCTTTATAGAAAGGCACAAGAAAAATTCTTAGATATTTTGCCTAACATACTTGCGGATAGTATTATTTGGGCTATGATAAGCTTTTTTGGGGGATTCATAAGCACTCAAGCTATGGTGTTCGGAAACTACGCACCATTTACAATAGCTTTCGCTGCATCTGTACCAAAAAAAGGCTTGTGGGCGGCTGTAATAGGAGGGTTAATAGGTTATATGTTGCCCTCACCAGTATATATGCCTTTTAGGTATATGGCTGCCCTACTTGCGCTAGGAGCAATACGTTGGGCTTTAAGCGAGGTAAAAAAAGTTAACACAAATATTTTATACGCACCAATTGTCAGCTTTTTGCCACTTATAAGCACTGGGCTTACCATGGTACTTATAAATAACTCTATGCCAAATTTAGCGGCTATGTACTTGGCAGAATCTCTTATGGCAGCAGGAGCATCTTTCTTCTTCTCTCGAACTATTTATCTTTTATACAATAAAAAAATGCGTGGAATGTTTGACACCACCGACTTAGCATGCATATCAGTTAGTTTGTCAGTACTTATTTTATCATTTAATAATTTTGATATTTTTGGTGTATCTATAGGTAGAATGCTTATGGTGCTAGTTATTTTGCTCTGTGCCGGTAACGGTGGTATTGCAGGCGGTGCTGTATCTGGCGTAAGCATAGGAGCAATTGTAGGTTTGTCAAGTGTTGGTTTATCTTACTTATCTGGTGCATATGGTCTTGGAGGTTTAATGGCAGGCATATTCGCCTCAGTAGGTAAGGCGAGCTCTATAGTAGCATTTATTGTAGCGCATGGAATTGCAGGTCTAAGCCTTGGAAATGAACAAAGCCTGTTAACCTCAGCTATTGAAGTAGCAATAGCAAGTATTGGATATATGTTTATTCCAAAAAGCAAATTTCTCAGTAATATGTTCAGTTTAAAAAAAGAGAGTTTATCAGGGGCAGCTATCAAAAATAATATATTATTAAGGTTAAAGCACGCGTCAAACGCTTTATCAGACGTCTCTGGTAATGTAAACGAAATCTCTGAGAAATTGGCTAAAAGCAGCAAGGCAAATATAGGGCAAGTATATAATAAATCTGCAAGCGAGATATGTGCAGGCTGTAGTATGCGTGCTGTTTGTTGGAAGAAAGACAGACAAGCTACTATAATAGCATTTTCATCGTTAACTCCGGTTTTAAAAGGTAAGGGCAAAGTAAAAACCGACGATTTCAAACCTTATTTGAAAGAGCGTTGCGGTAGAATTGGTGAAATGCGAGAATCGGTCAATAAGTTCTACAAAAACTACATGAATAAACAAGCAGCTGAAATCAGAGCTGCTCAAGTTAGAGATATAGCAGAAGAGCAATTTAAAATAACCTCTGCAATGCTTGAAGACTTGGCAAAAGAATTCTCTCTATACAGAAACTTTGATGAAGAGGCTTCTCAAAGAATATCAGCAGTATTTAAAAATTATGATATATACCCAATTGATGTATGTTGTCGCACTGACAATCACGGAAGAATGACAGTAGAGGCAGAGCTTACAAAAGCTCAGTTAAATGGGCTTAACAAGACTAGACTGACAAGAGAAATATCAAAAGCTTGTGGCAGAGTTTTCGCACTGCCTTGTATTAGTAATACCGAGGAAAGATGCAAAATTCAAATGTGCCAAAAACCTCTATTAGATGTGAAAGTAGGCATTGCACAAGAAAGCGCTGGCAACTTTTGCGGTGACAGCGTTGTAGGTTTTTACGACGGACAAGGCAGATACATAGCTCTTGTAAGCGACGGAATGGGTACAGGCGGAATGGCAGCAGTAGACGGAACAATGGCTTGTTCAATAACAGAGATTTTGTTAAAAGCAGGTATCGGCTATGAAACTGTACTAAGGCTAGTAAACTCTGCACTTATGTCAAAAAGCGAAGAAGAAACTTTAGCCACTATGGATATTGCTGCTTTTGATTTATTCTCAGGAAAATGTGAATTTAGAAAAGCAGGTGCTACAGGTTCAGTAATTAGAAAAGGTAAGTACGCGCAATATGTTGAAAGAGACTCTCTACCGGTAGGAATAATGAAAGAAGTGGAGTTTGCCGTTTTTAGTGATAGTTTTAAAAAGGGTGACATTATTGTTTTGATGTCGGATGGAGTTACTGTTTGTGGTCACGACTGGGTTTGTGAAACTGTAGAAGGGTATTCTGATAATGACCCGGAAAAACTAGCAAAAGACATTGTAGGCCAAGCTAAAAAAAGCAGAAATGACGGCAGGAGAGATGATATTAGTGCCCTTGTAATTATTATAGGTGGCGAAGATGAAAGCAAATTTGAGTAAATACGGTTTAAATTGTTTTACAACCCCACAAAAGCAAAGATTTTAAATACAAAATAGGGTAAGCTAAGTTAAAAAAGTAACTATAATTAGTATTTTTAGGGAATAAATCTGTTATATATAAGATATCGCTTGATTTTTTGACAAAACTTAGGTATAATAACCTCATACCAATCTTTTATCATTGGTTAATCAAGTGACAAAACCTTAATAATATGGAGGTCCTTAAATGAAATGTCCATTTTGTAATTACGAGGAGAGCAAGGTTATAGACTCGCGTCCTACAGATGAATTTCAGAGAATCAGAAGACGTAGAGAGTGCCTTAAATGCACCAAACGATTTACTACATATGAGATTATTGAGTCAATTCCAATAGTTGTTATTAAAAAGGATAAATCTCGCGAGACTTTTGACAGAAACAAACTATTGAACGGCTTACTTAAAGCGTGTGAAAAACGACCTGTTCCAACTGCTACACTTGAGAACATTGTAGACGAAATAGAGTATTTGCTTCAAAACTCTCTTGATAGAGAAGTTCCGTCACATATGATAGGAACGTTTGCTATGGAGAAACTAAAGAACGTAGACGAGGTTGCTTATGTACGTTTCGCTTCGGTTTATAGGCAATTTAAGGATATTAACACGTTTATGGACGAGCTTAACAAGATTATTAATAATAAGCAATTGTAACGTTTTGAAATTCAATAAGCGGTTGTGTTAAAATTAACACAACCGCTTATTTTATTATAATTGGTTTATTCGTTGCTCAATCACCGTTTACTTGCCATTTGCCATTGTTATATGTAAAGTGTACTAATGCACAGTTTGGATAAATAGGTGCTTTAGAAACCGATTCAACACTCTTGTCAAAACAGCATGAATACATAACACGAAGCACGTAACCATGTGCTTGCACAAATACTCTCTTATAACTTTGCTTCGCCAAGTCATCAAGAAAAGAGCCGATGCGACTTATCATGTTTTCAATACTCTCAGCATTAGGAGGCGTTTTATAAGAAAGAGGGTCAGTTAAAAACAGCATCCCTGACTCAGGGTATTTTTGTTGTGCCTCTTCAAATGTGAGACCATTCATATCTCCTAATGAAATTTCAGCTAGCCTTTCATCAATAATTAATTCACAACAATCATTTAAAGCAAGTTTTGCTGTTTCAGTCGCTCTGATTAAAGGGCTGCAATATATAGCATCAAATTCTAAGCTTGCTATGCTTTTTCCTAACTCTATCGCTTGTAGCTTACCTTTATGTGTAAGCGGCGAGTTCGCCTCTTTGCCTGTTAGTCTACCTTCTAAATTGTATACACTTTCTCCATGTCTTGCTACGTATAACTCCATAACAAACTCCACTTCTTCATTTTTCATTGAATATTCTTTAGATAATTATGTTAACTAGCACTGTATAGTGGTATAATCATACTGTCATTTTCACCTTTTAGCGCAAACCAGCTTTTCATATATACAGATAATTGGGAGGGTTATACCCCTCCCAATTATCATTGTCTTATTTAAAAATTAAATGCGAATATCTAGTAACTTTCCAGGCGCAACTTGAGAGGCTGAGTCTATCATATTAAGCATGTTTTCATTTGTCACTTCTGACATATCCATCGCTTTTTTTAGCAAGGCAATGCTCACATTTTGCTGTAATTCAGCTGAACTTTTAGCAATACTCAAACTTCCTACGCTAGCAATATCCATTATAAAACCTCCTTACATTTTCTTTGTCATTGTTAAGTTAAAAAAACTAACTTTTTATATTTGTGTATAAATAATACACTACGTACCATAATAATAAAATAAGTGATTTTTATAACCCATCCATTCTTAATACTGCGCCCACAGTACAAATAATTATGCGCAAATCAAGAAGAAAGTTTCGCTCTCTTATGTATTTTATATCAAGTAAAAGCCACTCGTCAAAAGATAATGAGTTTCGTTTAGGTTGTATTTGCCAATAACAAGTTAGCCCTGGTGTTATTGAAAACCTAACTTTTTGATCTTCTGTATACATCAATACTTCATTTGGTAATGGAGGTCTAGGGCCTACAATGCTCATATCTCCCTTTAATACATTGAAAAGCTGTGGCAACTCATCTATGCTGGTTTTTCGTATAAACTTTCCTATTCTCGTAATTCTTGGATCTTCTTTAAGCTTAAATGCTGGTCCGACAACCTCATTTTTATGTTGAAGTTTGTCTAACATCTGCTCCGCCCCAATAACCATACTTCTAAATTTATAAAACTTAAATTTACGTCCGCCTTTTCCTACTCGCAACTGAACATAAAAAGGAGAGCCGTGTGGATCGTCTATAAAAATAATAATAGTTAAAATTAAAAAAATTGGAGAAAAAATAATTAAACCGAATAAAGAAAAGAATATATCAAAAATTCTTTTAAAAAATGAATACCATCTACGACTAGGTATAGGCATAGCTGCTTGAGCCTCAATCGACAAATCGACAGTTTGGTAGTGTGTTTTCTGTTCCTTCATAACAAACCTCGTCAAAAAATAATTAATAAATAATTAGCAGTATCTGATACAACAATGTTTTTCGAAAGAGGTGTAAATTATGTCTTTCATTATAGCTTGTACTGTAATTACATTAGGGTTAGCAATATATTGCTGTATAGCTGTGAGCGGTTAATGATATTTAGAATAATACTTTGAGTAGTATTTTTTATCTTTTTTATGATTTACTTTATTAATAACTACACCCAATATCGGTGTACCACTAGACTTAAACTGCCTTATACAAGATTGAACAAAAGAATATTTAATTGCACCAGATTCAATAACATAAATCGCTCCGTCACATCTCTCACCAATAATAGCCGCATCTATAACCAAACCAATAGGTGCTGCATCTATAATAACGTAATCAAAAATGTTTCTACACCTTTCAATCAGTTTATCAAATCTCTCACCGCTTAAAAGTTCAGTAGTATTAGAAACAGTTGGCCCTGACACGACTGCGTGTAGAAAATTAACATTAGTTGAATGTACTATCTCTGAGGCAGTTCCTTGTCCTGAAAGATAATGAGACAGTCCTTTTATTTGTTCATCTGTTTTCAATCTATTTACAAAAACGCTTTTTCTTATATCTGCATCTATCAAAAGCACTTTTTTGTTAATTTGTGCCAAAGATTTTGCAAGGTCTAGAGAAATACTTGATTTCCCTTCTCCTGCTATACTACTGGTTACAATTATTACTTTTCTATCTTCACGACAAAAAGTTAAATTACTTCTTAAAGTCTTAATTGCTTCATTAGTATGATAAGACAACTCGTCAAAAGAAATATGTATTTTACTCATAAATATATTATCCTTTCAAAATAACACGCTATTGTATATTAAAAACAAGATTATCTAAATAGGTTTATTGGTGATAACCTTTACTGGATTTTCATAAAAAATTTTTTTGGAATAACTTTCGCCCCAAGTTTTTGATACTATTTTTTCACATGCCTCTAAATTTTGCGTTCGCTTATCTATTCTGTGCGAATCAGACGCAATAAAATGTATAAGGTCAGCTTTAACTAGTTTTTTAACTTTCCTTTTAACATTCCAACCATCTTCGCCTATCAAACTTCCGGCATTTATTTGAATTCTTGCTCCGAGAGAAATTAGGTCCTCTATCTTTGTTATATCGTTAATAAGTGCGTCTACCCTTTCTACATGGGCAATAATAGGTGTTAGCTTTCGATTTTTTAACGCATAAATACGTTTTCTTATCTCTGCATAACTAGAAAATGTAGAGAATTCTGCCAAAATATAACTGCTTCCAACCATTGTGCGACACAATTTTTTGTCTATAAAAGTAAAAATATCACTATCAATATAGCATTCTGTTCCCAAGTAAGCCCTAATACCAAGTTTTAACGCCTCTTCTCTTATCCATTGAAAGGCTGTTATTACTTCATTTGGGTCAGTTTCAAACATTCTTTGCCTATAGTGTGGTGTTGCTATAAATGCGCAAACGTTTTGCTTTGCCATTTCTTTCAACATTAACAACGACTCTGCTTTGTCTCTTGCACCGTCGTCAATTCTCGGTAGCAAGTGACAATGAATATCAATAAGTTTCAAAATAATTTCACCTAAAAATGCATGCTAAGCTGTTGTCATATTAACTTCAATTATTTAACATGCTTTATATAATCTAAACCATTCATAGTGGTTGAATATTCAGGAATTTTATAATAACATAAAATAAAATCTCTTTCCGCACTCGAAAAGAGATTCTATTTATTATGTTATCTCTTCAGAATTAAGCAGTTCTCTTTCTTGTAGAAATGAATGCAACGCCTGTAGCAAGTGCAGCAACTGCAAAAACTATTGCAACATTGCTATCTACGCCTGTATCAGGAGAAGCAACTTTCTCAATAACAACTGCAAAAGGTGATAGACTGTTAACAGTAAAAGTAATAGTGTCACCACTAGCTGTCACGCCTTCAACCAATTCCCATACGCCGTCAACTTGATGGAATAAGAAAAGTTCTGTGTATCCAGAATCTTCCAAACCACTAATTGTAGCTGTGATAGTAAATGGAGCAACAGCATCCTCTGAAACAGAGATGTCAACTGTAGCAAACACGCTCAAATCATCTGCATCTGCAGCAGAAGCGATAAGTGCAGCCATTTGATCTTGATCAGCATCACTAGGAGTAGCAAGAGTAGCAACATTTACACTAACAGCATTACCATTAGAATCAGTACCTGTTGCAGTATTTGGAGTAGTTGGGCTACTTGCAAAAACTGATAGTGAAAGTAGACATAACATTGCAGATACCATTAACATACTAAGAATTTTTTTCATAATCATCCTCCTCATTTTATATTTGTAATCATAAGAACGTAATCATTATAACATGCAAAAACCAGTTTGTAAAGCTATTTAATAAAATAAATAAAGAATATTTTACCGTTTTGCCTAAATAAAGCTAATGTTTATCGTTCTACATAAAATAAATCTACAATCAATTTTCCCATTGCTTCATGTTCAACAAAAAACTCATAATGTTCTTCACCTAAAATCGTCTCACCTGGTAACCTATAAGACTCTGGCTTAACTTCGTATGATAGTACTCTATTAATTGTCTCAGCGTCCATATCTGTTAATACATAAGGTAAAATCATTTGAGTTAATGCAGTAACCGCTTCTTCATCTTCTTCTCTAAGCTCATCTGTTTTCTCTAAAAAAGCAGTTAAAAAATCCTCTTGCCTGTCCATTCTAATCTCATTACCATTTAGTACGCTTAAATCTCTGTACCTTATAAATTCTTCAGCCATTGCTCCATCTAAATGAACAATTTCGCCTTTTATATACAATGGATTTACATAAGTATAATCATTAGACATATATACATCTATACCGCCTATATTATTCACTATAGAGTTTAAATCATCTAAATCCATAGATAAATAATAATTAATTGGTATATCGTATAATAATTTTGAAACTGCATTTTTAGTATATAAACAGCTCCGCTCCTCGCCGTCTCCATAATTATACTGTAAGGCCAACGACATTACAGTGCTTGACAAATAATCTCCATTTGTTGAATAAACATTTACTTCTGTTTGAGTGTCCCTAGATATGTTTAGCATAGTAATGGACTCTTCAGCATTATTAACTATTAGCAAAACCATAGTGTCAGAGCGACCGCCTACTATCTCTTCAGTTTCAGAAGAGTCAGAAAACTGATCTACTCCTAAAAACAGTACAGTTTTAATGTCTGTATTATATGCATATGTTTTTCCGTCATAATTTATTTTTGTATAGTCAATATATAAGTTGTCATCAACACTAATATCCTCGTCACTTGAGTTCTCACTGTCAGCTATTGTATCGCCATTATCACTTTTATTTAAGAACAAAAACAAAGTAAAAATAACAACTACTATTGTAACAGCTAATAATATAGCTGTTAGTAAAAATCCTTTTGATTTACTTTTGTTCATCTATTAACACCGCCTGAACTAATAATCTTGTGTTATCATTATTCGTACAAGTACTAAGGGTTATCACCCTGTCTTCTGATGTTACTTGTATGTCATCTCTTACTACATTATTAAACCCTTGTTTTGAATAAGTTTCGTCTAAAAACTTCTGCATTCCTTCTTCTGTTTCAAAGTCGAATGCATACATCAAGTGTTTATCGCTGAATACTACCGCAGCATACACTTGATAAGTTAATATTGAAGTAGGAGTATAAACCATTATTATATCGTGCTCACGCAAGTAGTTTTCGTCTTGATAATACCTAAGGCCTCCAAACCTGCTGACATCAACAGTATCATGACCATAAATAACTGTGTTTGATATCTCAAAATCAGTTCCGCTTGCTTTTTCGGTATATATCGAACCATATCTATGATAACTGTGGTCGGTTAAATGGTCTAAATAGTATCCGTCTTCAGTGTCAGTAGACTGTAATAATGGGTAATCAATTACAGTGTCAGCTATACTAATCCATGCGTAAATATCTGAATTTTGTGCCTGTAACCCTGCAAAATCTATCGGAACTTCAATCGGCTCAGGGGTTGGGGTTGGTTCAGGGGTTGCTGTAGGTTTTACTGTAGGCGTAAGAGTTGGTACAGGTGTCGGCTCTGGTGTTGCGTTAGCTATAGCCTGAAGCTCTGCCATCAACTCTGCCTCTCTTTGTTGCTCCATGTAATATAACACAATATAAACAGCGCAACCAATTAATACCATTACACATATTCCTATGATAATTAATCGTGTATTTTTTTTCATTTATAACCAAACTTTCTTAATACAAATAAACGAGGTCGATAATTACTTTTCTTTTTGAGAATTTTTCTTTTTTAATGCTTTTGATTTTGAATTTGTGTCTACAGCTTCGTTTATAGGCACTTCTGCAAAAATATTTTCACCTAAATACTTCATTACATCGTCTTCTGTTTTGATAGTATCATCTGTAATAAATCTAATAATGACGATAGCACAGGATAAAACTACTCCAACCATAAACCCTATTGCTGTATTCATTATTTTATTTGGGCTAGTTGGATCTTCTTCCACAACTGCTCTTTCAACTATTGTAGGTTTGTCGGTTTGCATTACATTTGCAACCCTTTCAGCTACAACATCTGAAAGCGAGTCTGCAATATCTGCTGCTAACTGTGGATTTTCATGTTCAATAATGAATTTAAGAACATGTGTATCAGCAGGATTTACAACTGTGATTATATCTATTAACTCTTCATACCCATAATCAAGCCCTAAAGTATCAATTACCTCAGTAATAACAGGTCTGCTAAGCGCTAGCACTTGATAGTCTTCGGTTAATTGAGCACTCAGCTGTATATCAGAAAGTGATGTAACACTGGTTGATTTTGATAATATATATATCATTGATGATGAAGAATAAAGTGGCGTAATAAAAAAACTAGTAAAAATAAAAGCTATTACTGCACCAAAAATCGAAACCAATGCTATAGGAATTATTCTATTAATTAACGCACCGAACAGCTCTCCTAAATTAATCTCTATTTCATTTTCAGTATTTACCGCTTGACTTACATTTCCATTCATGTATTTAATGCCTCTCTCTTTTAATAAATATGACGTTATAACATAATATAAACTATGTATATATAGATAACCTAAAACATTCTACCACAAACGACATAATAAAACAAGTAATAAATTAGTTTTTTTACATCTTATCTACATAATAAATTATTTCATCATTACTTTTTCAATATCTTCTATACTTCTTGGAATATCTGCAGACAAATTCTCACACCCTGTATCAGTTACTAAGCAATTGTCCTCAAGCCTAAACCCTATTCCCCATTTCTCAACATAAATGCCTACATCAACACAAAAAACCATCCCACTTTTCATAATATCCTCAACATAAACTTCATCATGCACATCAAGCCCTACATGGTGCGCACCACCGTGCCACATGTATTTTCCAACATTTTCTACGCAATCAAGTAAGCCTATTTTAACAAGTTCTTTTGCACAAAACTCATGGCACAATCTGTCTACATCTGTCATAATCATACCAGGTTTTATAATACTAAACAAATACTCTGAAGTATTATAAGCTGCTTTATAAAGAAGAGTTTGCCTCTCGTTAAACTTACCATTACAAGGCCAAGCTCTCGACACATCTGTACACATTCCATCGTATACAGCACCTACGTCGTTAAGTATCATATCCCCATCTTTACTTTTACCTTGATATCCATAATAATGAATGCAAAAGTTATTCTCTCCTGTGCTAATAATCGATGTAAAACCAGGCTCTAACACTCCTCTTTTTGTTAGCTCATAATCAAATTCTGCTTTATATTCATACTCATACATTCCGGGTTTTGACGCTTTCATCATTGCAATTATTCCGGCTTTTGTAATT
>CAYJEZ010000042.1:0-2298 GCA_964369215.1 uncultured Eubacteriales bacterium | reverse complement strand
ATACATTCCGGGTTTTGACGCTTTCATCATTGCAATTATTCCGGCTTTTGTAATTTCCTCTGCCTTTCTCATTGCCTCTATTTCGCAAGTTTTTTTTATCGTTCTAAGCTGTTTAAGAGCTTTGTGTATATTCTTAATAGACAAATCATAATAATTTTTCATCACTTTTTCGGCAAAATCATGTGCTAAAGTGTTATCTTGTTCTGCAGAATTTTTATGTAAATCAAGATACAATTTATTATAGTTTCCTGTCATAATGTTTCTATGAAAAAACGAAGTAAAATCGTCTGCGCTTTTTACGTTAGAAATTTCACTTTTACCAATTATTTCTTCAGGTTTTAGCCTTCTTCCATTCCATCTTTCAATCATTAAATCAGGTGGTAACGAAAAAATAGTTTCACTCACTTCACCATCTTTATTTTTTATTGCAATAAAAATAAAGTTCTCTGTCTCTACTCCTTCTAGTCCTGTTAGATATAAAAAATTTCTGTTAGAGAAAAAAATGTAGTTTGCATCTGCTGTTTTATGAGGAGCTCTTCCGGCGAATAAAACTATAATCGAATTGTTTTCAATTTTTTTATATAAATCTTGTCTATTTTTTTTATAAAACGAACTGTTCATTTCAATAACCTTCTTTTTTAATTTTTTACTTACCCGATACAAACTAACCTAGCTAAAGTTATGTATCTTGCTTATGTAATTTTGCTTTATTTAATATTATTAATAAAAAAAACAATAATATGCTACACACCTACATATCTTTTGCTTTTTCAGCACATTTTTTCATAGCCTCCATTACACTACTGCGAAATCCTTTTTCTTCTAAGGTAGTCACTGCCTCAATTGTTGTGCCTCCGGGTGAGCAAACCATGTCTTTTAACTCAGCTGGGTGTTTATTTAGTTCTAATACCATTTTAGCCGAACCCAAAATAGCTTGAGCCGCAAATTTGTACGCTGTTTGTCTTGCCATGCCTTGAAGCACAGCTGCGTCTGCCATAGCCTCAATAAGCATAAAAATATATGCCGGCGAACTTCCACTAACAGCAACTACAGCATCCATTAAATCTTCTTCTATTATCTCGGTTTTTCCAATTCCATTTAAAATGGCGATAATAATTTCTAACTCCTTACTAGACACATATTCGTTTGCACATACAGCAGTCATTCCTTCTAACACCAATGCAGGAGTGTTGGGCATAGTTCTAACAATTTTCACTTCAGTGTCAAATTGCTCTTCGAGAATTTTTAGTGTTTTACCCGGTGCTACAGTAATAATAATTTTATGCGGTGTAACACTACTTTTTATCTCATTAATTACCTCAAAATAATACTTAGGCTTAATGGTTAAAAAGATAACATCAGCCAAGGTTGCTACTTCTTTATTGTTCTCAAGCGCAATAACTCCATAATCTTTAACTGCTTTATCTGTGCTTAGTTGATTTTTGTCGTATACTAAAATATCCTTTGCCCTTATATTAGAGCTTGCACTGTTAGCAATTACCCCTGCTATTATGGCGCTAGCCATATTACCAGTACCTATAAAACCTATTTTCATATTCTTACTCTACCTTTCAACTTTTTGATTATTAACTTAAAGACTTTTAAATATATTTGTGTTATCTATTTCAAGGTTTTACTTAAATTCTTCTGATATAATTAATATATCATAACAAATGAGTTTAAGCAAACTAATTTTATATCATTTAAAAACTACAATTGTATTACTTTTACCAGTAGCTTATCTAATTAAAAACGCATATTAACCAGCTTTATGCCCGATTAATATGCGTTTTTTTAGCTTAACCTTTTTTGCCATTTATTTAAATTTACTACCTTCTCTTCGTAACTGCTTTCTATATATATATCTTCGCATTCTTGCTGTGCACTAAAAATAAGCGACAAGGCATCTATTACTGCTTGACTTTTATGCTCTTTCTTCAATACTTCTATTACGTCTTCACTTGCGTCAAGTAGTTTGTAGTACATTTTTTTGTAATCTGCTGCTTTTTCCATTATTATCATCCTAACTACTAATTATCTATAATGATAATATTAAGTAGCAACCCAGCTTACATGCATTAATATTAATTAAAATAGATAACTATTATTTTTTCTTTATTTGGGCTAATTTTTTAGCTGTTACTTTGCAGTAAAATATTTTTTTCAAAAAAGTATTGACAAATGTTTTTCTTTATTGTAAAATAGCCTAGTACTCAAAACAAGATTACTTTTGAGCATAAATGTGGCGGCATAGCTCAGCTGGCTAGAGCATTCGGTTCATACCCGGAGTGTCGATGG
>CAYJEZ010000041.1:0-19264 GCA_964369215.1 uncultured Eubacteriales bacterium | reverse complement strand
CCGCGGATTTCTCCGTCCCATGTTTTGGGCGTAGAAATCTTTTTTTGTGCAAAAATATATTTTATTGCACATATAAAATAATAGTGCTTTAAATACGCTATAAGTCTTTAAGTTTGAAAAATAAAGAAAGGATGGTCACGGGTGATGGCTTAAAATTTTCATTTCAGTTTTGAGCGGAAACCATGACATGGTCATAAATATGAAAGGTAAGGGAAATTTTATGGAAAAATTAGGATTAAATCAGTTAAGAGAAATGTACTTAAAATTCTTTGAGAGCAAAGGGCATTTAAGGCTTCCTAGCTACTCTTTAGTTCCTCAAGGAGACAAGAGTTTGCTTCTTATAAACTCTGGAATGGCACCTATGAAAAAATATTTTACAGGAGAAATTACTCCGCCTAAAAACAGAGTAACTACTTGCCAAAAATGTATTAGAACCCCTGATATTGAAAGGGTTGGAATTACTGCAAGACACGGAACATATTTTGAGATGCTTGGTAATTTCTCTTTTGGAGATTACTTTAAAAACGAGGCTATTGAGTGGGCATGGGAGTTTTTTACAGAAGTGCTTAATATGCCAAAAGAGCTTTTATATTGCTCTGTTTACGAAGAAGACGAAGAGGCACGTGAAATTTGGATTAACAAAATTGGCGTAGAGCCTTCTCATGTTGTTAAAATGGGTAAAGAAGATAACTTTTGGGAGCACGGTGCTGGCCCATGTGGTCCTTGCTCTGAGATTTATTTTGACAGGGGCGAGAAGTACGGCTGTGGTGAGCCTAACTGTGCTGTAGGCTGTGAATGCGACAGGTATGTAGAGGTTTGGAACTTAGTGTTTACACAGTTTGAGAATGATGGAAACAACAACTACACACCACTTGCAAAGCCAAATATTGATACAGGTATGGGACTAGAGAGACTAGCCTGCGTTATGCAAGATGTAGATAACTTATTCTTAGTAGATACAGTTCAAAATATAATGAAGCATGTGTCAGAGATATCTGGTGTGCAGTATGGAAGTGGAGAGAAAAATGATATTTCATTAAGAGTTATTTCTGACCATATTAGAAGTACAACATTTATGATAGGTGACGGTGTTATGCCTTCTAACGAGGGCAGAGGCTATGTTTTAAGAAGACTTTTAAGAAGAGCAGCAAGACATGGCAAGCTTTTAGGCATAGATAAAATGTTTTTATCTGACGTTTGCGACACTGTTATTAATGAGAATAAAGACGCCTACCCTGAGCTTTCAGAAAAAGCAGAGACAATTAAAAAAATTATTAGCTATGAAGAGGAGAGCTTCTATAAAACTATAGACCAAGGCTTATCGCTTCTTAATAAATTTATTGAGAATGCTAGCTCTAATGTTTTCTCAGGAGACGACGCATTTAAACTTAACGATACTTATGGTTTCCCACTAGACTTAACAAAAGAGATTTTAAGCGAAAAAGGAATGCAAGTTGACGAAGAGAGGTTTAAATCTTTACTTTTAAAACAAAGAGAAATGGGTAGAAGCGCTAGAAAAAATGCAGGTGCAGACGCTTGGAAAGCTGACAACAACGCACTAGAGGGCATTGAGCCTACAGAGTTTGTAGGTTACGAGGACTTAAAAGTTAAGGCTAATATTTTAGCTGTGCTTAAAGATAACGAGAGAGTTAACACTGCGGGTGCTGATGAAGAAGTCGTAATTATTCTTGATAAAACACCTTTTTATGCAGAGGGTGGCGGACAAATTGGCGATAAAGGCATTATTGAGGGAGACGGATTTAGCGCAGATGTTACAGACACAATTAAAAACCCAACAGGAATTTTTATTCACAAGGCTATAGTTGTAACTGGCGAGCTAAAAAGCGATTGCGAAGTTACAGCAGGTGTTGATATTATAAGAAGAAAATCTATAATGAGAAACCACACCGCTGCTCACTTGCTACAAGCTGCACTTAAAAAAGTTCTTGGTGAGCATGTAGAGCAAGCTGGTCAAATGGTTGATGAAAATAGAGTTAGATTTGACTTTACACACTTCTCAGCTCTAACAAATGTAGAGCTTGCAGCTGTTGAGATGATGGTAAATCAGGCTATTTTGCAAGCTGTAGAGGTTGACTGCCGTGAGATGAGCATTGAAGAAGCTAAGAAAATAGGTGCAACTGCATTGTTTGGTGAGAAGTATGGAGAAACAGTTAGAGTTGTAGCAGCTGGCGAGTTTTCTAAAGAGTTTTGTGGTGGTACACATATGGATAACACATCTAAACTTGGCTTGTTTAAAGTAATAAGCGAGGCAAGTGCTGCAGCTGGTATTAGAAGAATAGAGGCTGTTACTGGTTTAGGTGTTTTTCAAATGTTAAGCAATAATATTGGCTTAATTAATGAAGTAGCAGCAAACTTAAAAGTAGGCAAAATTGCAGATTTACCGACAAAAGCTATGCAACTTAACACAGAGTTAAGAGAAAAAGACAGATTAATAGAGCAATTAAACTCTAAAATTGCTACTACAAATTTAAAAGGGATTTTTGATAATTCTACAGATATTGATGGCGTAAAAGTTATTGCTACTATGCTAGTAGGTGTAGACTCTAAAGGCCTTAAAACTGTTAGCGATAGAATGAAAGATAACGCAGGTGACAACGCTGTTGTAGGCGTTTTAGCTGGAACATCAGACGATAAAGGAAGCATTGTTTGTATGTGTAGCAAAGCGGCTATTGACAGAGGATTAAAAGCAGGTGCTATTGTTAAAGCTGTTGCGATGATAACAGGTGGAAATGGCGGCGGAAAGCCAGATTTTGCTATGGCAGGAGTTAAAGATTTAACAAAAATTGACGAGGCTATTTCAGCAGTTTCATCTATAGTAGAAGAGGCATTAAAATAAAGATATACAGAAAGGGCGTTTGACATGGATTGTATTTTTTGTAAAATAGTTGCAGGAGAAATTCCTTCAGAAAAAGTGTATGAGAGTGAGAATGCATATGCTTTTTACGATATTAACCCACAGGCAAAAACTCATGTTTTAGTTATTCCTAAGGCTCATATTGTTTCTGCAGATGAAATAGATGAGAATAACTGTAATGTTATAGCCGATATATTTAACGATATTCCTAAAATAGCAAAACAAGTTGGCTTAAGTGAGGGCTACAGGGTAATTACAAACATAGGAAAACACGGTGCTCAAAGTGTTTTTCATTTGCACTTTCACATACTTGGTGGAGAGCAGTTGTCTCCTAAAATGTGCTAATTAAATTTGAGTGTTTAAGAAAGGGACGAATAAAATGAGTGAAGTTTATAAAATTAATATTGCAGGTTGCGACAGAGAATTGCCTATATGCCCAATAAACGATAAATTAGATATTGCTGGATTTGTAATGTTCAGTGATGTAGAGATTACCGAGGCATGCGCGAAAGCTTTAGTGGAGAAATGCCCAGAGCATGATATTATTGTAACAGCAGAAACAAAAGGAATACCCCTAGCTTATGAAATGGCTAGAATTGGTTGTAGAGACTATGTTGTGGCTAGAAAAGGTGTAAAAGCTTATATGTTAAACCCTATCAGCGTAGAGGTTAAATCTATTACTACTGCTCACACACAAAAACTACATTTCTCACAGGCTGACTGCGATTTATTAAAAGGCAAAAGAATTCTTATTATAGACGACGTTATAAGCACTGGTGAGTCTTTGATTGCGCTTGAGTCTTTACTTTCTAAAATAGACGGAAATATTGTTGGTAAAGCATGCGTTTTAGCTGAGGGAGAAGCTATTGATAGAGACGACATTATTTATTTAGAGCCACTTCCATTATTTTTCAAATAAAGTTAAAACTTTTTCGAAGAACGGAGAATGATTATGAGTAGACCATTTGCCTATATTGGATTTGCGTGTCTTCTTGGGCTTTTGGTCGCTTTTAATTCTAATATTATACTAATTGTTGTTTTAATTTTCTTAGCTAGTATTATATTTATTGCACTGTTGATTAAAAAGATAAAATTAGCTCCTACTAAGCTTAGTTTATTAGGGTTTGTAATTGGCTTAACTGCTTTTTTAATAGCTAATGCTCTACTAATAAAACCGTATGATAAATATGCAGAAAACACATATAATATCAGTGCAGTTGTAGAAGAGTTGACTTACGAAAGTTATGGCAAATATTACTATAAAGTAGAAGTTTTTGAGATAGATGAAGAAAGTGTAGCTCCTTTTTATGTTAACTTGTCTACTGGCTTTCCTTTAACCGTAAATGATTATGATATAATTAAAGCGGAGGTAGAGTTTGAGAAATTAGCAGACAAAATTAATAAATTTTCTAATTTTTCTGCCTATGCTACAGATATTAGGCTTGATGCTGATTTAGGGTATGGAGGCTACAGTATAATTGCCTCTAATGAAAAACCTTTGAGTTATTACATAAAAGATATAAGAAAAGCAGTTAGTGACAAAATAGACTTGCATTTTTGGGGAGATTACGCTGATATTATTTCAGCATTAATTTTAGGAGACAGATACAGAATAGACGATGATATATATAATAATTTTACATTGTCTGGTGTAAATCATATTCTTGTAGTATCAGGCATGCATTTGTCTGTTGTAATGGGGTTTATCTTCTTTATATTTAAAAAGGTAAAGGTAAATAAGAAAGTAATTTACTTTGCAGTTATACCTGTTTTGTTGCTGTATATGTTAATTTCAGGCCTTGGGTTAAGCGTTATACGAAGTGGCGTTATGATGATAATACTCATATTAGCCGAGCTGTTGGGTGAAGAGGCAGACTCGATAAACTCGCTTGGTTTTGCTGTTGTTCTAATTTGCCTAATAAATCCTTTTTCTGCTGCAGATTTTGGTTTTTTATTATCTGTAAGCGCAACTGCAGGAATTATATTATTTGCTAAACCTATGGCTAATGATATACTTAGTAAGGTAAATGGAGTTAGATTTTATAGAGTAATTAATAACATTACTTTAGCGGTAACAGTTTCTGTCTCAGCGTTTTTATTTGTAATGCCTATACTTCTTTATATGTATGGCACAGTTAACCCTGTAGGAATAATTACTGCTACACTTTTAACATTACCTGCAACAGTTCTTCTAATATTATCTTTTGTTTGCGTGGTGTTCTCTTTTTTACCTATAGTAAACGGCTTAGTTCTGCCAATATCAATAGCAGTTAATTTGCTTATAAAGTTAATGCTAAGTGTAACAGAGTATATGTCAAAATATGGTGATTTACTTCCAAAACTTCCTGAAAATAGAGATTTATTTTTGTTTATTGGATTTATTATAAGCATAGGTATATTGTTTTTATTTGTACCTACAAAAAGGTTGAAAGTTATTGCGCTACTAAGCTTAGCTTTTATGTTTATTGGAGTATACATTGTATCATTTTATAGTATGCACAATAAGCTTAGAATGGTAGTAGCCGACGTTGGTTACGACAATTTCTCATTTATTTTCAAAGCAGATGAGGCTGTTATTATCAGCGCAGAGGGTTATAATGTGTATTTAGCTGAAAATTTACTTAAAGAGTATGGAATAAGAGAAGTAAGCTTTGTCTCAGAAAATCATACAGATTTAAGCATTGGGCTAAGTGAAGAGTATGAAGTGAACTTGATAGATGATGACTTTACTTTTGCTAATGCTAAAATAGATGTAAGCCTTAACTCTCAAGTAGTTGAAATTGAGGTAGAAGATAAGACAATTGTTTTTGATAAGTTTGGAGTTACCAGTAAGATTATAGATTGTGATATTGGAATAGCTTCAAGTAGTAACACTATGTTTAATGCAGATACAATTATAGTAAATTATGAGACGCTATCTCAGTACAAATATAGCGGCACATATATTAATATAAATTCTAAGGCAGTTTGTTTTGACTTAGAAGATGAATTTATAGCAAGGAGGATTTATTGATGGAGAATGTGTCAAGCAAAGATTTTAAATCGTATATAAAGAAAAACGAATTAAGCCCTGTTTATATATTTAGCGGAGAAGAGAAGTATTTGCTTAAAAACGCTCAAGCTTCACTTGAAAAGCTAGTAGGAATAAGCGAGACAGATACCTTTAATAGAAATGAATTCTCTAACAATGCAAGCGTTGATGACATAGCAGACGCAGCGTTGGCTTTACCTTTTATGGCAGAGAAAAAGATTGTTATAGTAAAAGACTTTGACATTGAGAGTAAGAATGCGGTGGAATTAAGCAAACTGCAAGAACTTACAGCAGATTTAAGCGATATGACAGTTTTAATTTTCACTTACCCTACAATTTTAGTAGACAAACGAAAAGCAAAATGGAAAGATTTTATAAAGAACTTACCTCAAAATGCTGTAGTAGTAAACTTTGATAAAATGGATTTTAATGATTTGTCTAAATTTGTTATTAAGCAAGCTGAACGAGGTGGTAGTAGCATAAGTAAGGTTAATGCAAATAAGCTAATTGAGTATGTAGGCACAGATATGAACAGCTTAAAAAACGAAGTAGACAAGCTTTGTGCTTTAGTGTCGGGTGAAGAGATAAACTCTGAATATATAGAAAAAAGCGTAGTGAAAAATTTAGAGACAACTGTTTTTATTATGATTAAATCGATTATACAAGGCAATTACTCAAAAGCATATGTGCTTTTAAACTTACTTTTTGAGAGAAGAGAAGAGCCAGTTAATATTCTAGCAAGAATATCAGATAGCTTTGTAGATTTATACAGAGTAAGGGCGGCGTTGCAGTCGGGTAAAACAGCTACTGCCCCAGCTAAATACGGAAATTATAAGGGTAAAGAGTTTGTGTTAAACAATGCAGAGAGAGATTTAAGAAATTTCTCAACTGAAAAGTTAAGAAAATGCCTAAAACTCTTGCTAGAGAGTGATGTTCTTTTAAAAAGCTCTCGTATATCGGGCAAAATTGTGTTAGAAGAGCTGTTAGCAAAATTAATAATTATTAATAAAGGTGCTAATGCAAAGGGGTAGGCTATGCTAAAAATAAACGAGGCAATAATCGTAGAGGGTCGCTATGATAAGCAAAAATTAAGCTCAATTGTAGATGCAATAATAATTGAGACAAGAGGGTTTAGAATTTTTAACGATAAGTCAAAGCGAGACTATATTAAAAAAATAGCAAAAGAGCGCGGTATTATTATTTTGACAGATAGCGACTCTGCTGGCTTTTTAATTAGAAATAGCTTGAAATCATTTATTCCTGAAAAGCACATTAAGCAAGCATACATTACACCAATTAAAGGAAAAGAGAAAAGGAAGACAGAAGAGTCGAAAGAGGGTTTGCTAGGGGTTGAGGGCGTTAAGAATGAAGACATTATAAACGCATTAAAGCAAGTTAGCAGTTTTAAAGATGAAACAACAATAATATACACTGTTGCAGATTTGTTTGAGTTGGGTTTAACAGGTAGTAACGACAGTAAAGAAAAAAGAGAGGCTGTGTTAAATAAGCTAGGTTTGCCCAAATATTTAAGTGTAAAAGATTTTTTAAAATACATAAACTCTAACAGTAATGCTGCAAAAATAGTTTTTGAGAATAACAAATAAAAAATTAATTAGTGATGAAAGGTGGGCTGTAGGGTAAAAAGTTATTCCTACAGATTAATATATATGAAGAAAAAGAACTTACGCTTTTACTTTGCCCTTTTTTTTGCAAAAGGAACAGCTTTGGTTTTAAAAATAATTGGTAGAAAAGGCACCTCAATGCCTGGGTCGTGGGCAATTATATTGTGCCCAGACTTTTTAGATAGAATTGATAAGCCAAAAAAAATAATAGGTATAACAGGAACAAATGGTAAGACTACCACTAATAATATTATTGTGGATATACTCAATGATTTAGGTGAAGAGTTTATATCAAATAGAGAGGGAACAAACGTAACTACGGGGGTTGCGTCTTGCTTGGTTGCTAACAGTACTTTTTTTGGCAAGCAAAAAAAGCAGTTGGCAGTATTTGAACTTGACGAAAGAAGCTCTCCAAGAACATTTCCTTACCTTAATTTAGATATACTGTTAGTTACAAACCTGTTTAGAGACTCATACAGAAGAAATGCGCATGTAGAGTTTATTTTTGACTTGCTAAACGATAATATAACCAAAAATACTACGCTTATTTTAAATGGAGACGATCCCATATGTGCAGTGTTAGGAAATAGCAATAAAAAAGTATTTTTTGGAATGCAACCGCAAGAATTTGAAGAGCAACATGTTTTGAATTTAGTGAGAGACGGAACGCTTTGCCCAAAATGCCAAAGAGCTTTAACATACGACTTTATCAGATATCACCACATAGGAGTATCTCACTGCGATAAATGCGGATTTAACTTTAATGATAGAGATTACAATATTGTTGAAGTAAATAGAGAAGATGGGAATGTAGTAATTGATGTAAAAGGCAGAAAAATTACTACAAAGCTATTAGACCTTAATCCAATTAACATGTATAATCAGCTTTCGGCTTTAGCAGTGTTAGTAGAGATGGGCTATGATTGTGAAAGGCTAATCAGTAAGTTTGATAAACTGAAAATAGCAGAGAGTAGATTGTCATCGGCTGTTGTAAATAATAAAACAGTGGTTAGATTCGTTGCAAAAGGGCAAAATCCTATTGCCTGCTCAAGGGCATTTGACCTAGCAAAAGACTTTAATGGAAATAAATGTGTAGTTTTATTATTAGACGACCATTTCGACGCGCTGAAATCAGTTGAGAACATTGCGTGGTATTATGATACAGATTTTGAGTTTTTGAAGAACAAATCGATTAATCAAATTATTGTAGAGGGCGAAAGGGCTCAAGATGTTTATGTAAGGCTTCTTATTGCTGGAGTAGACCCAGCTATTATAAAAAAAGTGCATGGAACCGAAAATATTGTTGACACGATTGACACTAGTTTGTCTGATAGTTTTGTTATTTACCATGATATTTATCTTGAGAATATAGCTAAAGAGATAGAGAAAGACACTGTAAAAAAAATAGGAGGTGCTGTATGAGCGAGAATAAAATAGTAGTAGAAGTACTGTACCCCGAGCTATGCAATCTTTATGGAGATAGTGCAAATGTACGATATTTAAAGCTTTGTATGCCGCAGGCGGAGTTTATTGAGACTCATATTAATGATAAACCTAGGTTTTTAAGCGAGAAAATAAGCTTTGTTTATATGGGTGCGTGCACAGAAAGAGCACAGCTGAAAATTATTGAGGAGTTAAGCCCTTTTAAAGATGAAATAAAAATGAAAATAGAAGAGGAATTACTGTTTTTATTTACAGGCAATGCACTTGAGGTGCTAGGCGATTATATTGAAACTCCTGAGGGGAAAAAGCAAAAAGCATTAGGCGTTTTTAACTTTTATGTAAAGCAAAACATGCTACAAAGGCACAACAGCGAATGTGAAGCATATTTTGGCGATTTTAGAGTGTTAGGTTTTAAAACCCAATTTACTATGTGTTACCCTAAAAGTGATGATAATTTTTTTATGGCGGTATCAAAAGGGATGGGTATGAACTTAAAAAGTAAAAAAGAGGGAATACACTACAAAAATTTTATGGGTACTTATATTGTTGGCCCTATTTTAATTATGAACCCAAGTTTTACTAAATATATATTGAAGTTAATCATGAAAAAAGACACAGAATTGCCTTTTGAAAAAGAAGTTGTTGAAGCATATAATAAAAGGGGTTTAGATTTTGATAAAAATGTTGGAAAAGAGCCGGAAAAATATAGGCATATGTAAAATTGTTTTAGCTAATTCATTATATAAACTGTTAGTTTTTTATAAGTCAAGTAAATAAATTAATTTTATGTTAATTTTGCAAAATAAATATAATTATAGATTGAAAAACATAATTAAAGTGCTATAATGAATTGGTATGAAATTTATGAATATCTTTTGGCATTAAAATTAATTTAACATTTTTCTCTATGTTCATTAGAGTTTTAAAATATGGAAGGACGGCAATGTTATGAATACATTTGAAAAGTATGAGTCAGAGGTAAGGTCTTACTGTAGAAGTTACCCGACTGTTTTTGAATATGCAAAAAATGATTTACTGATTGACGAAAATAAGAAAGAGTATATCGACTTTTTTTGCGGAGCAGGGGCAGTAAATTTTGGTCATAACAACGATTATATAAAACAGAAGCTAATTAAATATTTAAACGAAGATAGAATTATGCACTCGTTAGATATGTATACAACTGCAAAAAGAGACTTTATAGAATATTTTGAAGATAATATAATTAAGCCTCGCGGTTTTGATTATAAAATTCAGTTTGTAGGTCCTACAGGCGCAAACGCTGTTGAGGCTGCAGTAAAGTTAGCCCGAAAAGTGACAGGAAGAAACGGGATTTTTGCTTTAATGGGTGCTTTTCACGGAATGACTTTAGGCGCACTAGCGCTAACAAGTGACAGAGACGGAAGGGCAGCTGCAGGGGTTGCACTTACTGATGTAACACACATTCCAGCACCATATATGTTTGAGAATTTTGACAGTATCAAATATATTGAAACTCTTTTAGAGGATGACCACTCTGGTGTGGCTAAACCAGCCGCTTTTATAGTAGAGTCTATACAAACAGATGGTGGAGTTTATGTGCTTGATATTGACTATTTAAAGGCGTTAGAGGCATTATGCAAAAAGCACGGCATTTTACTTATTGTTGACGATATTCAGTGTGGAGCGGCAAGAAGTGGATACTATTTCTCGTTTGAAAGGGCAGAAATAAACCCTGATATAGTGACACTTGCAAAATCTATTGGTGGTTATGGTTTGCCTTTTGCGCTTGTATTAATGAAGCCAGAGGTGGACAAATGGCAACCAGCAGACCATACAGGCACATTTAGAGGAAATCAGCTTGCAATGATAGCCGCAAAAGCGGGGTTAGAATTTTTGCTTGATAATAATATAGAAGAAGAAGTAAAAAGAAAAGCTAAAATAGTTGAAGACTTTTTAAATTCAAGAGTAAAAACTTTGCACCCAAGTATTAAAATTAGAGGAATGGGACTTCTTTGGGGTGTAGATTTTATTGGAGTAGGAGATATATCAAAGCAAGTTGTAGCTGCTTGTTTTAATAATAACTTAATAGCAGAGAGAGCAGGTAGAAATAATGCTGTGCTAAAAATAATGCCTCCTCTTACTATAACAGATGAAAACTTAATCAAGGGTTTAGAGTTAATTGAAAAATCTGTTAAAGAAGTTATTAACAGATAAGTGCTCAAATAAATTATATACATATAAATTGAACAGAACAGCTAAAACAGACAATAGAAAAAAGAAGCCTCCTGTGGTAGAATAGAAATATCTACAATAGGAGGAATTTTTTATGCCAAGAAGCTATCGACATATAAGCAATTATGAACATGAAATTTTAGAACTTAAAGCAAAAGGATTAAGCCAAATATAAATAGGTGAAAAGCTAGGACTTTGCATAACTCCATCAATGTAAAGACATGGTAACTGGTATGATAATGCTTTGGCTGAAAATTTCTTTCCAATAATTAAAACTGAATGTACTTACAGGCTTAAACTTGATACCTTTGAGCAAGCAAATCAGATTATTGATGAATATATTTATTTCTACAACAATCAAAGATTGTAATTAAAAACAAAACTGACTCCGATTGAACAACGAAATCAGTTTATTATTTAATGATATTTTACCATATGATAGGCTTTTTTGTGCTAACCCGTACAATTTGTGGCTGTACAATTTCATTACGGGTTCATTTTTTGTTGTTTAATACTTCTCTTCAAACTCCGAAATTGGCATAGGCTTTGCAAAATAGTAGCCCTGAATAGCGTTACAAGAAACTTGTTTCAAAAAATTAACTTGACTTTCATACTCTACTCCTTCTGCAACAATTTTCATATCCATAGTATGAATTAAGTCTATAATTCCGCCTAATACTATGTTTGCCTTGTCTACATTTTCGCTGTCTTCTTCAGCAAAAAAACTTCTGTCAAGCTTTATAGTATCAAAATCATAATTTTTAAGCATTCCAAGAGAAGAGTAACCACAACCAAAGTCATCTACAGATACAGCGAAACCGCTTTCTCTTAAATCGCGTACCACCTGCCTGAATTGTGCTTCTTCTGCAGAGGCTAAAGTTGTTTCAGTAAGTTCAATTTCTATAAAGCTGTGAGAAATCTCGTATTTATCTACTATTTTAGTAACCTTATCAACAAAATCAGGGTCTGTAATATGTATTCTTGAAAAATTCACAGATACAGGAACACAAGTTTTTCCTAAATCTAGCCATTTTTTTATAGTAGAACATACAGTATCAAGAATATATTTGTCAAGCTCTAAAATAAAACCGTTAAGCTCAAATAAAGGTATAAAATCGTTAGGGAAAATTATATTTCCATCAGGCTCTATCCACCTTACTAATGCCTCGGCACCTACTATCTCCTCTGTTTGTGTGTCAAATTTAGGTTGCAGATAAACTTTATACTGCCTTGTTATTAAAGCATTATGCATTTTATTGGTTATTTCTGTTTGCCTTAAAACACGTTCTTTAAACGACTCGTCATAATCTACAACGTCGTCACTCATAGTTTTTTTTGCAAAATTATGTGCCATTGTCACTTTGTTTATGATATCATTTACATTTTTCTCACCGCTCGGTATTACATACCTGCCAAATCTGAATTTAAATTTATGATTAGAAAATTCAGGTAGTTTTGACAAAAATCGCCGAATGTATAAATGTTTATCTCTATTTAAATTCTCTAAAAGGCCATTTGCAGCAAAAACAAAAAACTCATCTGAAATAAGCCTAACAAGAATATGTGTAGGATCAGTTATTTCATGCCCTACCGCAGCAATAGACTTAATAACATTGTCTCCCATTTCATAAGAATATAAGTCATTAATAGATTTAAAGTTCTCCATGTCAAATTTAGCTATTATAAATTGTTTATCAGGGTTTTCTTCTATCAATTTGAGTGCTTCTATTTTAAATTTATTAATATTTCTAAGCCCTGTTAACGAATCATAATATGCCACATCTTGAACCTTTTTTAAATTGCGTTTGTGCGAGAATATAAGATACCAAGCAAAAAAAACCAACACAAAGAAAATAAGCGAAGTAGCAAAAATTATTAAAGTAGAAGCTAATTTTTCTTCAGCTGCTAATTGGTCTTCATCTACAACAACCACTAAAGACCAATTATTAAACTCTAAAAGTTTTGTTATTGCAAAATAGTTTTTTTCATCGTACTTAAAACTATAAAAACTCTCATTTGAGCTGGCAATCCCTTCATAAAAAGAAGATACATTGTTATATTCTACTTCATCATTCGATAAGAACCCGCCGAACTCTGACCTAGCAGACATATTGCTAGTAACAGGCCTATACTCTTCATCTACTATGAATGCATACTCAGAAGAGTTAAATGTTTCTTCTATATTAATAAGCAACTCCTCTACAGGAAAATACGCCACTAACAATCCGCTTATCTCTTCATTCTCGTATATCGGAGCAGTAAAAGACAGTGTTTGAGTCTCATATACTGTCTGATATGATGTTGAATAAGTTATGCCATTGTTTTTTATAGCACTATTAAAATATTCGGTTTTCGAAAAATCTATTTCGTCTCCTTTTGAATTTATTCCAAGACCTAATGAGTTAACATATCCTATTTCTCTAAAAGCTAAATCTTGTATTTGATATGCCAAAAAGCTTGAAATTTCTTCTAAATCTTCATCGTAAACAGGTATTGCTTTTGCAAGACTTTGTAACAATTTTTCATTGCTTCTTATATTTGAGTTAGCAATTACACTTTGCTCAGAAACTGTTTTTTCAACTGCATCTACAATTGTAATTGTCAACTGCTCACCGACAAAATTGTTTATCCGTAATACAAAAAAGGATATTAAAGTAAATAAGAAAAAGACTAAAAGTGACAATGTAGATTTTTTAATTTTATTTTTCACCTAAATAGTTCTCCTTAAATTAATGATATTTACTAAAAATACTGATATAAAATATTATGATAAAAATGTAGCAGATTATTTTTTATTACACCAAAAATAATCATCTAATTAATATTTAGTAATCCACTACTACACATTATTATTATATCAATATTGTCTTTTTTTTTCAAACATTTCGCATCATTTCTATCATTTATTCAAAACATTCGTCAATATTCTACTTTATATGTCATAATTAGACAGTATTTATAAAAAAACTCTTGATATAGAGATTTATCTATACCAAGAGTTTACTTTTTATTGTACTATTTTTAAGTAAATTAATTGTTGCTTGTTGGCAGATAAGGAATTAAAGTTGCCGCAAAATTAGACACTGGCATAGTTTGCACTAAAATTTTGCCAGGCCCTGTTACTACTGTGTTAAATATACCCTCTCCACCAAAAAGCATATTTTTCACACCGGGAACTGTTTTAATATCCATGGTACAACTTGCTTCCATCATGGCCAAATTACCTGTGTCTACAATTAATGATTGCCCAGCTTGTAGATAATATTCTTCTGCATGCCCGTCTATCTCTACAAAAGCTATTCCGTTTCCAGATATTTTCTGCATAATGAAGCCCTCGCCACCAAATAAACCGCCTTTTAACTTCTTATTGAAATGAATAGACAACTCAACGCCCTCTGTGGCAGCTAAAAAAGCTGCTTTTTGCACTATAACGGGTCTATCTGGTGTAATTTCAAGAGCTATTACACTGCCTGGAAAGCTAGTAGAAAAAGCAATTTCAGCAGGTCCACCCTCTGCGGTAAAATGATTTTGAAACATTGCCTCGCCAGAGAACAGTTTTCCGAACATTTTACCTACTCCTCCGCCTTTTGTCTCCATTTTTACATTGGGCGTCATCCAAGACATAGAGCCCCTCTCTGTTATCATAGTCTCGCCTGAGTCTAGGTTGCAAATTACTGCTGAAAAAGGTGTACCCACTATACGATATTGCATAAAAAGTCCTCCATTTCACTCTATTGTAATATATTATTGCTTATTAACCGCAATTTACCCTTGCATATTAGTTCCGCAACTCTCACAATTTCCTTTGCCATTAATTATTTTTACTATATTTCCGCAGTTTGGGCATTCTTGGTCTTTTTCATCAGGTGCAATAGTTTGCCCTAAAGTATTTGAAAGAGCATTGTCTTGATTTTTCATTGCAACTCCAAAAAAACTGATAACCCAATTAATAAATCTCTTCATCAATCCCCTTGCCTCTAAAATAGAAGCCAAAACAATTAGCACAATAAATGCAAATATGTAACTATACCACTCTCCACCAAAAATATTTGTTAGCAGTGGTAATATTATCATTAAGTAAATAACAAACCTCAATACAATGCTTAATAACTTAGCCATAATATATCAATCCCTCTCTTAACTCATTTTAAATAGCAGTTCCGCACTCAGGGCAAAACTTCATCGGTTTTTCAGGTGTAAACCCACAAGAACTACACTGTTTTATCTCGCTAAATGTCTCTTTGCACTTTTTGCACTCAGTAGCATCAACAGCATTATCTACACCACATTTTTTGCATATTTTTGGTTTTTTTCCACATTCAGGGCAAAACTTCATATTCGCCTCAAGCTCATTCGAGCACTCACTGCAAAGAATTTTTACTGTATAGCCACATTCAGGGCAAAACTTCGCCCCTTCATTATATTCAGCAGAGCAAGCAGGGCAAGCTTTTGTTTTTACTTTAGGTTGTGTTTTATGCATGTTTCCAAGCTCACCTAAATTTCCATCAATAACGTCACTTGCAATGTCTGCTACTTCAGAGCTAAAAACCTTACCCATAGCAAGTCCTGCACCTAATGACATACCTTCGCTCATTTCACCTGGGTTCTCTGCTACTTTATCTAAAAAGTCAAACTTGCGCTCATCTGCATAACTTACACCAAAGGTGTTAAATTTTTGAGCCTGAGTGCTCGTCTCGGCAGCTCCTATTGCCTTTATTCTCGTAGCATCTTTATGAATTTGGAAATACTCGTCTTCATACTTTTTGTATCTCTCCCAAGCATCATCTTCAACCGGTGTGAAACTTTTTATGTAACAAGCCTGCACTTTTACACCATAGTCTTCAAGTTCTGCTTCAATTAAAACTCTTATTGGCTCTTCAACTACTGACACTCGTTGCTGTAGCATAACAAAACCGCCGTCGCTCTTCATCATGTATTCGCCCAAAGCTTTTTGAAGCCTTGAAATCATCATACTTCTCATAATTTCTTTAAAAGTATCAACACTAAAAGCCTTGCCTTGTCCAGCTATCTCTTTAAATAGCTTAATGGCGTCATCAACTTTCACACTAATAGAGCCATTGCACTTTACTTTTATAGTTAGCGGTGGTCCGAATTTACGCTCCTCCATAACAAGCGGAGAAGGTGTACCCCAACTTATGTCCATTACTACAGATTTATTTACAAACCAAATCTCTGACTGATTAGGAGACGAGCCACCGTACAACTTAGTTAAAAGTTGTTTTACAAATGGAATATTCATAGTCTCTAAATCGTATGCGCCAGACTCAAATACGTGCTGAATAATTCCGTTCTCTACAAATATCGCTTGCTGAGAAGGACCTACTATTAATCTAGAGCCTGTGCTCAGTGTAATTTTGTCATACTTATATAACATTTGGTTTGATTGCCCTGATATGTCAGAATTGGTTACAACATCAGGTAAATTCTCTTTTATAGTTTTCTTTATGGTATCAAATAACCCCATATCTACACCCCTCATTATTTATTCTAGCGTAAAACACAATATTCACTTGTGCAAATTATTTTAGTTAATAAAAAAAGCATAATTTGTACAAAGATATTTTACATTATCATCTTTTATTATATATGTAAAGCCAAAGTATTTAAATGGAATATTTTGTTGTTTTTTTGTAATATTTTATGATTTATACATTTATACATCTATAAAGTAAAATACTGTTATTATAATTAATTTAGTTGCAAAACTAATTATTTATGCTATAATTAATTATCTTTATTTATATTAAAAGGAGAAGCTATGATTAAAACTACTAATTTAAGTAAAATTTACAAGGTAAATGTTAAAGAAGCAGGATTTAAAGGCTCGTTAAAAAGCTTAATACATAGCGAATGGAAAGAAAAGGTAGCGCTAGACGGCATAAGTTTTAATATGCACGAGGGACAAACTCTTGCATGTATTGGTGAGAATGGTGCTGGTAAATCAACGCTTATCAAACTTCTTATTGGCATATTAACGCCAAGCTCAGGAAGTATTGAGGTTTTTGGCAATTCGCCAAAAAAAGACAGGAATAATTACTTAAAGAAGATAGGCGTAATATTTGGGCAAAAAACTAATTTATGGGTCGACATTCCTGTTATTGAGAGCTATAATGCTATGAAAATTCTTTACAAAGTAGATGATAAAGAGTTTAAGCGAAATTTTGATATGGTGGTAGAGACCTTAGCTCTGCAAGATATTTTAAAATCTCCTGCAAGAAAGTTATCTTTAGGACAAAGAATGAAAGCCGATATAGGCATGGTGTTTTTGCATAGCCCAAAGCTTCTTTATTTAGATGAGCCTACTATAGGACTTGATGTAAATGTAAAAATAGCTATTAGAAAATTTATTAAAGAGATGAATAAAGAAAAAGGCACTTCTATTCTTCTTACAAGCCATGATTTAGACGACATTGAAGAAATTTGTGAAGACACAATTATATTATCTAAGGGTAAAATTTTTTACGACGGCAGTTTAAACAAGCTTAAACAGAACTATGTTACTACAAAGAACATAGAGGTAGTGGGTAAAAGTATTTTAGACATAAAAACCTTACTACCAAACATACAAACAAGTGAAGACGGCATTAAAACAAAGCTTGAGTACAACACAAAAGACTACGAAAGTGCCGAGGTACTCTCTGCTTTATCTAAGTCGTATGAAATTGAAGATATATTTATATCAGAGCCTGATATAGAGAGTGTGGTATCTAAAATATTTAGCGGAGGAAAATAAGCATGAAAACTTTGATTAAATTAACCTCTCTTTCTCTGCAAGGTAGAATGTATTACAAAACAGGGCTTTATATGAGCCTATTAAGTCCTATAGTCTTACTTATGGGGCAATATTTATTATGGAACTCTCTTTACGGTGTAGAGACAAGCGCTATTGGTGGTTTATCAAAAGAGTACATGTTCTCTTACATTTTAGTTTCTTTTGCTATTAACTATCTTTTAACTTGGTCAACAGAGACACAGCTCTCAAGAGAAATTGTCACGGGCACTATAGTGGCAAGATGCATTAGGCCTACATACTTTTTAACGCAAAATTTAGCCGATATTTTAGGTAGTATGATTCCTTTTGCAGTAAGTAACTCAATTATTGTAGCGTTAGGTTTTACTGTTTTTTCGCCTGTTATGTTAGTACCAAGCCTTTTAAATTGGCTTATGTTTATTCCATGCTTTATACTTTCTTTAATTTTAAGGGTAATGTTTATAGAGGTTTTCAGTTTGTTCTGCTTTTATACCACTAGCCACACAGGTTTATCTTGGACGAGAAAGGCTATATATGATTTTTTCTCGGGTGCTTTAATTCCTATAGCGTTGTTCCCAAACTTTTTAAGAGCTATCGCAGATTTTACACCTTTTCCTTACATGATAAATACACCTATAGAAGTGTTGCTTGGAGATGTACAAAGCGTTGATTTAGGGTTTGCGCTAATTACTCAATCGATTTGGATTGTAGTTTTTTTGGTTTTGCATTATTTGTTCTTTGGTAAAATATCGAAGAATTTATCAATTGCAGGAGGATGAGTATGCTAAAAATATATTTTACACTGCAAATGCAGTATCTTAAAACTGAGATGGAATACACCGCAAACTTTTGGATGATGTTGTTCTCTGGAGTTATAACAAGGGTTGCACTTATTGCTGTACCTTATGTAATATTTCAAAATGTACCAGAGATAGTTGGCTGGAGCCAAGCTGAAGTCTATTTTATTGTAGCATTTGCTTTTTTATCTGAGGGTATTGTAAATATTTGGTTTAACGGAATTTGGACCTTGCCATCTTTGGCTTTTAGTGGAAAGCTTGACACATTTTTGTGTAGACCTTGCTCACCACTTTTACAAGTATTGTCTTCAGGCTTGGGCTTGCAAGGAATAAGCGTTTTAATTATGGGCATAACAACTCTTTTATTATCGCTTATCAGTCTTAATATGCTAAACATAGGCATTATTATTCTTTGCATATTATTTGCTATTTGTGGTACAGCAATTAGGCTCTCCGTTTATATTATTACAATTTGCCTTATCTTCTTTTTTGATTTTGGTGGAAGAAACG
>CAYJEZ010000040.1:4863-19278 GCA_964369215.1 uncultured Eubacteriales bacterium | reverse complement strand
GAGCCCTTGCCCTACACCATAACATTGTTCATATTCACCACTGAACGTCTTAATGTGACAGTCCCGTATAAGTTTTAGACTTTTCAGTCAAAGACTGAAATTGCTTAAGAAAATCAATTAATGAAAGGAGTGTTTATATAAGTGAAAAATTTAGGCTATGCACTATGTGGTTCTTTTTGCACGTTTAGTAATGCTTTTAAGCTAATGCAAAAGTTAAAAGACGACTACAACATTTTTCCTATTATGTCTGAAAATGCATATAATACCGACACGCGTTTTGGAAAAAGTGATGATATACATGAAAAAATAGAGAAAATATGTGGTAAAGAAATAATTCATACCATATCAGGTGCCGAACCATTAGGCCCTAAAAAAATGGTAGACGCATTAATAGTAGCGCCATGCACTGGTAATACCTTGAATAAAATAAGTCTTGGAATAACCGACACATCTGTAACTATGGCGGTTAAGTCTTGTTTGCGAATCGGGGTTCCTGTTGTGTTATGCATTGCTACTAACGACGGCTTATCGGCATCTTTTAGTGGAATAGGAAAGCTTATGAATACAAAAAACATATTCTTTGTCCCGTTTAGCCAAGATGACCCATTAAACAAACCTACTTCACTCGTTGCAGATTTTGACAAAGTGCCGCAAGCATTAAATCAAGCATTAGATAAGATACAACTACAGCCCATTATTCATAATTATAACTATTAAAATAATTAGGCTGCAACCGCTAGCCAAATAAAAAGTAATATAAGAAAAAATCAGTCAGGGAGCAGTCTTAAGAGTTTTGTAAATGTTATTTATTTTCAAAACATTAAAAGCTACTCCCTGTATTTGTTGTGGCACCGTTAAGCTAAAATAATGAAAAAGTTACTTTTGTTTAGGAATAAAGGCTTTTCTTTATTATATTAACTTAACAAAGCAATTGTTGTTATGTAGTATCTAAAAATTTGTAATGTTCTATGCAATTATATTACTTTTTTTTAACAAAAATAGTTTTAATAATTACTTTACTGTTCATTTACAAATTATGATATTTCTACAAATATACACTTATAGACAGTGAAATATAATGTGTTTTGCACTAATAGATATGAATATAAATTTACATAGTAATTAACTATAATAATAGTTCTTTAATAGACTGTAAAATGGAAATTATTACAAAGTTTTAATCTGTTGACAATTATTTTATTTTAATATACAATGTGGACACCTTAACAAAACAACAAATAAAAAATAAGAGTTAAGGCACACAACATATGTAAGTAGATTTTGAAATACTTAATCTGTTTGCGCAAATGCTGTAAACAAAAAAGTGATTTCAACCAACAATACTAAGTTCCTAAAAAAAGAATACAGCTTAATTAATTCAATAAAAAGCTAATATTTTTATTTTGTGGGCTATAGTATAACTTACCAACAAAGAAAGGATTTGTGAATTATGAAAAAAATACTAACATTATCTTTAGCAATGCTAATGGTAGCAGGAATGATGACAGCATGCACAGAGGAGGAAGCAGATACAAGTGTAACAGATACAGACACAACAGTAACTGATACTGACACAGATGATGTAGATACAGATACAGAAGATGAAACTGCTGACACTACTGAAGACGACAGTGCAGAGACAGACGACACTACGGCGGAAGATGAGGCTACTGACGATACCACAGCTGAAGATGAGATTACTGACGACAGTGACATCGCAGACGAAACAGATGATGCAACTGCAGAAAGTGATACAGATGAAACGGTTACAGATGGAGAAACAGTAGAAGGAGAAACTGACGAGACAACCGACGAAACAACTGACGAAACAACTGACGAAGATGCTAGTGCAGCCGAATAATTAAGCTCCCTTAAAATTTTCTATATAAAGTAGACTGACAAAGGTGTCTACACCCCTCTCTTGAAAGCCCCTCCTTTTTTAAGGAGGGGCTTTCGGCTGTTACCATTATCCACTAATAAGAACCGTACCAGGGAAATACCACTTTAATATCTCGCTATAATCAGCCCCCTCGGCTGCCATGTAAATTGCTCCTGTTTGGCTCATTCCAACTCCGTCACCGTCGCCTTTGCTTTTAATAACAAACTGATCATTTACATATTCGACATTAAATGTTGGGCTAGATAAAAGTAAAGCAAGTCTAAATTCATTTCCTGTTACAGAGTAACCGCATACATTAATAGATAACACTGTTGCACCTATAGTATACTCTATTTCTGTAAACCACTGTTCATAAGGTAATGAAAAATCCATTTTAGCTTGAGGCCATGCTTTTGTAAGTAGTTCTTGAACTTTTTCAGGTGAATAATTATAAATTTTTTCAAAGTCGGAATTTAGTGCGTCATAAGGGCTTGCTACTGATATTAAGTAGGGTATGTCCTCGCCCCACATGTTAAGTGAGCTTTCAGTTTGTCCGTTAGATAAAGGGAAAAAAGATGAGCATGCAACAGCGTTTTCAAAATAAAGCTTCTGCCCTATTACTTCATCTACCACAGAGGTGATTATTGCAATATTATTGTCATAGCTATCCATCCATGCTTCTCTTAAATATTCATCAGAGTAATAATTATAATTGGTTGAACTGTCCCAAATTACATCATACGCTTCTGTTTTTCGTTGCTCTCTTATGTAACTATAATACGAATATGCAGCAACTGTTTGGGCTTTTTGTGCTTCTATTGGGACATTTGGGGACATTTGATATGCGAGCGAGCCGATTAAAAAATCTCTATCATCTATTACCATTATCTCTTTTGTGGAATTATCGTAAAGTCGGAATGTACCAACATAAATGTTTTCTTCTTTTTTTTCAGGTACACTTAAGTTGATTTCAAAATCATCAAGTTTTATTTCTTCTCTTTCAGCTTCAACAAAGTTCGTTTTTTCTATTTTCATATATAAAAACGGTACAAAAACATTCATTGAATATATTGCAAAAAAAATGAACGCTATATATTTTATTATTCTGTTTCTCATATTAATTGCTCCTTTTATTTTATTATATTTATACATTTAATGTTGCTAAGTATACACTAAATACTTGAATTGCAAGGGGGTTGATTATTCATTTTTATCATTTAAACAAGTAAATTAGATTTTTGTGCAACCGATTTTGCAAGTAAATAAAAAATAAATTGCAAAATTGGTATTTTTTATGTTGTATAATTATAAATTTTTATTGACATTTACAATTATATATATTATTATATTAGTCAACACTAGACAACCTGAGTAAGGATAACACAAAACGCTATATTATTATATATATGAGGAAAGGTGTGATATTATTATGAAAAAATTAATAAATGAAGCAGAGGGCGCAAATAAAATACAAGATTTATGCACCGCCTATTTAGAGAACAACATAATTGAAAGAAGTCAATATATTAAACACGAAGTTAAAAGAGGCCTGAGGAATGAAGACGGTACTGGTGTTATGGCTGGCCTTACTAAAATTTGTAGAGTTCACGGATATATGATAGAAGACGGAGATAAAATTCCTGACAAAGGAAGACTTATTTACCGTGGCATTGATGTAGAAAACATAATTAACGGAAGTATAGCTTCGGGGCACTTCTCTTTTGAAGAGACAGTATGGCTTTTAGTTATGGGCAATTTGCCTACAACCGAGGAGTATAACCTAATTAGCAATATACTGTATGATAACAGAGAACTACCAGAATACTTTGCTGAAGACGTACTTATGAAAAATCCGTCTACTGATATTATGAATATGCTATCAAAAGGGGTTTTATCTCTTTATTCTTATGACGACAATCCAGAGGATTTATCTATTGAGAACAATATGAGGCAAAGTCTTTCTCTTATTGCAAGGCTACCTTCTATTATGTCTTATGCTTATCAAGTAAAACGTAGACATTTTGATAAAAAGAGCATGCTTTTGCATCCGCTTGTTCCAGAGCACAGCACTGCAGAGTCCATTTTAAATGCTGTAAAAGACGACCAAAGTTATACTGAGGAGGAAGTAAGGCTTTTAGACATGTGCTTAACACTTCATGCTGAGCATGGAGGGGGTAATAACTCTACTTTTGCAACAAGAGTATTATCCTCTGCCCATACAGATATTTACTCTACAATCTCTGCAGCTATTGGTTCGCTTAAAGGTTACAAACACGGTGGAGCAAATATGAAAGTAACCGAAATGATGGAAAACATAATGGTTAATGTTAAAGACTGGCACGACGAAGAAGAAATATCCGCTTATTTAGAAGCTATTGTTTCAAAAAAAGCGGCTGATAAAAGTGGTTTAATTTATGGTATGGGTCATGCTATATACACCTTATCTGACCCAAGGGCAATTATATTAAAAGAGAAGACAAAATTATTAGCAGAGAAAAAAGGCTTTGCTGACAAATACGCTTTGTTTGAAAATGTTGAAAAACTTTCTCCATTAGCGTTTGACAAGATGAAAGGTAACGGAAAAGTAATTTCTGCTAATGTCGACTTCTACTCAGGTTTTGTTTATGAAATGCTTGGTATTCCTAAAGAGTTGTACACCTCACTCTTTGCTGTTTCAAGAATATCTGGTTGGTGTGCTCATAGAATAGAAGAGATGACAAATGGTGCAAGAATTATAAGGCCAGCTTACAGGGCTTTACCTACATCATTAAAATATACTCCTATGGAGTCGAGATAATATTTAACAACGACTATATGTAAAATTTACAATAATAATTTATTGTAAAATGCATATATTTAGTGTTGTATTTATTACTAAATGTGCTATAATAAGATGTAGGTTGTTAAAATAACCTACATCTTTTTTATTTATTACATTACAGAAATGATTTTATTTTTTATAGAATGGAGTTTTTATGAATATACGCTTTTTAGCTGTTTTTAGTATTATATGTGGCATTGGTGCAGCATGCTTAAGAATATATGATTTTGTGAATTTTTATGACGGAATGTTTTTAGACAAAGGTAATTTAGCATTGTTCTCTGTGCTACTATGTATATTACCTGCGCTTGTTTGTATAATATCTATGCTGAAAACTTTAGACACAGGTATTAACCTAGTTTCGCATAAAGGCATGCCTCAAGGTGTTTTTTCAATAATGAGTGGCATTACTGCCTTGATAATAGGAGGATTGAACTTAAGTGAACTTTTGTCTTCAAATCACTATAGCTCAACGCTTTTATCTAACCAATACGTGCTACCTAATGGGTTTTCTGCAGAGATACCCTATGCTGTTTCTACTCTTGTTTTAGGGCTTTATTTTTGTGTGGTAGGCATAGTACACATTATGGATAAAGAAAATTTATTCACAAAAATAAAGCTTATTACGCTAATACCTGTATTACACTCAGTTATTGCTATTTTATATGTATACGTACATTTTTCTAACTCTCTTATATTAAGTGAGAATATATTTATACTTTTTGGTGCAATTTTTATAGCACCCACATATATGAATATTGCTAAATTTTTAACTGGACAAGATGAAAAAGTGAAGTCATTTAAAACAGCGTTTATGTTTTCTCTGCTTTCATTGGCTTTTAATATTGCATATTTTATTTCAGAGATTACTCTACCTTATTTGGGTTATTCAGCTTATGATTACTACCCTCAGTTTTCACAAATTTTAGTGTTTATTGTTAGTATTAATTCTATGGTTTTTTTATCCTTGGTTCAAACTAAAAATATTGAAATACACAAAAAAAGCAATAAAGTAGTTAAAAGATATAGATAAAAACCTTATTTTTAAATAAAATGCTTTAAAACACTTGTAAAATTGTCTAAAATAGTATAAAATATATGTATATAAAAAAAGTAAGAGTTTATTATCTCTTGCCAAGGTGTTGTAGTTTTTATGCTTGTAAAAAAATGTAAAAATTAACAGGACTAATAAAAATTTTGGAGGTATTTCTATTATGTCAGTAAAAGTTGCTATTAATGGTTTTGGACGTATTGGTCGTCTTGCATTCAGACAAATGTTTGGTGCAGCAGGGTATGAGATTGTTGCTATCAATGACTTAACTAGCCCTGCAATGTTAGCTCACCTACTAAAATATGACACTGCTCAAGGTAGATATGACGGTCACACAGTTGAGGCTGGTGAGAGTTCTATCACAGTTGACGGTAAAAAAATTGAGATTTACGCTATGCGTGACGCTAAAGAGCTTCCTTGGGGCGAGCTTGATGTAGATGTTGTACTAGAGTGTACAGGTTTCTATGTAACAAAAGCTAAGTCACAAGCTCACATTGATGCTGGTGCTAAAAAAGTTGTTATTTCTGCTCCTGCAGGAAATGACTTACCAACAGTAGTTTTCAGTGTTAATGAAGATATTATCGGCTCTGATGATACAATCATTTCTGCTGCTTCTTGCACAACAAACTGCCTAGCTCCTATGGCTAAAGCACTTAATGATTATGCTCCTATTCAAAGTGGTATTATGTCTACAATTCATGCTTATACAGGCGACCAAATGACTTTAGACGGACCTCATCCAAAAGGAGACTTAAGAAGAGCAAGAGCTGCTGCTGCTAACATCGTTCCTAACTCAACAGGCGCTGCAAAAGCTATCGGTCTTGTTATTCCAGAGCTTAACGGCAAACTAGTAGGTTCTGCACAACGTGTTCCAGTACCTACAGGTTCAACAACAATCTTAGTTTCTGTTGTTAAAGGCACAGACGTTACTGTAGATGGCATTAATGCTGCTATGAAAGCTGCTGCTTCAGATTCTTTTGGTTACACAGAAGAAGAACTAGTATCTTCTGATATTATCGGTATTTCATATGGCTCATTATTTGATGCTACTCAAACAATGGTTACAAAAATTGGCGATGATTTATTCCAAGTTCAAACTGTTGCATGGTATGACAATGAGAACTCATACACAAGCCAAATGGTTAGAACAATTAAATATTTCGCTGAGAAATAATTGTTTGCATTAATTTGCTATTAATTTGGGCAAGAGTTGTACTGACTTAAGGTTAGTCGCTCTTGCCTCTTTTTTATTTTAAGAGGTTAAATGAAAAATATTATTGAGGTAAATGATAAAATAAGGCTAAAAAAGTATGAAGGTAAACACGACTTTGCATTAGCGTGGTACCAAGACGTTGATACAGTAGAAAATGTGTGCGGTGTGAGAACACCATTTACTAAACAAGAACTTGATAAAATGTACGAAATACAAAATAAAACAGGAGAACTTTACTTTATAGAAATTAAAGAGAAAAATATGTTTACACCTATAGGAGATGTATGCTTGTCAAAAGATGATTTAGCTATAGTAATAGGAGATAAAAACTACAGAGGAAAGGGCATAGGCAAAACGATTTTGCTAAAATTAATTCAGCTTGCGAAAGGTTTAGGATACAAAAGAATAAATGTAAGCGAAATTTACAAGTTTAACACGGCATCTATAAAATTATTTGAAAGCGTGGGCTTTATAAAATGTGGTGAGACCCAAATGAGTTTTTCTTACATATTGAATCTATAATTTAAAAACAAAGAATTGGGGCATTTATTTAAATGACCCAATTCTTTGTTTTATGGTCAAACCTCTTCAAAAATATTCTAAAGATGCTTGCAAAAGCAGTTAATCTTTTATCACTACTTTATGTAGCTCACTAAAAAAGTCGCTGTATCGTAGTGCCTTAGGTATGTTTGCAATACCACTCCACAATGCAACAGGTATTTCTTTATTTTCAAATATAATAGTTTTACTGTTAAGCGACATTATTTTGCGCCTTATCTTCTCAACTTCATCTTTATCTGTTAAACAGGTGATAAGAGCAAATTCATCTCCTCCAATTCTCATTACATGCATGTCCTCAGTTGCGTGCTTATCAATTCTTGACAATGCCTCTAATATAACTAAATCTCCTGCCTTGCGAGATATTTCATTAATAGTCAACAAGCCTTTCACATCAAAACATATTACATAGCTTCCTTCTTTTTCTCTAAAAAAATCATAAGCTTCGCTTATATCAACATTTTTGCGTGCCATATATAAATCTTCTCCTTCTTTATAATTAAAGTTAATTTTAGGAAAAAGTCCAGTGAATTTCCAGTTTTTTAAAAACTCAGACGGATTAATACTCCACACTCGCTTAAATGCACGTGCAAAAACTTCTGGCGAGTTATATCCGTATTTCATAGCAAGCTCTAATACGTTGCAGTCATTTTTAGCCAAATCTCTTGCAGCTAATGTCATTTTACGCCTTGTTATATAGTCGCCTATACTTAAGTTTAGCGCATAGCGAAAAATTTTTTCAAGTGATGACACTGACACATAGCAAAAATTTGCTATATCTTCTTTAGTTACTACGTTGCTAATATTTGCCTCAATATAATTAATAGCTTGAGTTAAAGCTGTGAAGTTCTTCATTATAGCTTTTTCCTTTCTATGGTTTTAGGTGTGTTGATAAGCTTATCTTGACTATATTATAGCAAAGGATTATTATGTTTTCTTGATGATTTGAGCAAAAAACATATTTAATAATAACATTATACTAATCAATTTTATATAACAAAGCCCCCGAAAAAATCGGAGGCTATAGTTTAGTTTATATTTCGTAGGCTGTATTGCAATTACCTCTGCTACCCCAGTGTCTGCACTCAGTAAAATTAATAAATATCTTATCAGGCTTTATCCCTAGCTCATTAAGTAGTGTTTCGTTTATAACATTGCAATACTCTTTTAAATCAGCTTTGTCAGAGTATCCGAATAAATCTACACTAAGCATTGCATTAGGCTCTTTGATATCTCCACCTTTATAAAGCCTACACTTATCTTCAATTTTAATGAATAAGTTCTCTTTAGTCTTGTTTTTTATTACCTCAATACCCTCGCCTAAAGCTTTTATCAAAGCGTCCTCTTTTTCTTTTGTTATCTCTACATTTGTCAGCATACTTACATATGGCATTGCTATTACCGTCCTTTCGTTTAATTAATTAAATTAGATTGTTATTGCTGGCTTTTTCTTGACACAAAAAAACCTATTATTGCAAGAACAATAACTACCGGTATAAGAAAGCTTAATATATTTACAGCCAACTTAAACACAACTACAATTATGGCCAACATTATGGCTATAACAATTGCTATTTTAATAAAATACAACAGATTATTCATTTTAAATATTTTTCCTTTCGGTGAAAAATTATAAGTATATATTATATCTTTTCATTACCTCTATTTCAGGTAATGCCTGTACTTTGCAGTCAAAATTCCTACACTTACGAATAATCCACAAAGCTAATATTTAAGTCAACTGCAGTTGTAATTCCTGAAATAACACCACTGTCGGTATATTGTAGCATTGTAAAATCATAGTAAAAGTCAGGCACATCATCGTATTCAGCAAGCCAAATAGGGTATTTGTTTATCTCTTCTAGGTTGTATAAATTGTAACCTAAAGATTTATTAGTGTAAATCATTGGTTGGTAACCAGCTTTATCTATTTTATCGCAAAATATATTTGCAAAGTCAGAGACCTCTAAGCCTGTTACGTTTTGGACTCGCGGTTCTACAACGTTTACATACTCCCAGTCAAAAACTACGGGGTAGGTTATTTCATAATCTTTAATTAAATTTAAAACATAGGTTGCCTCGTCTTCTGCCTCTTGCTCTGAAACTGCTTGAGAGAAGAAATATACGCCTACTTTAATATCATTAGCAATAGCGCCCTCAATGTTTTGTTTAAACTTAGTATCTTCGTAAATATCTCCCTTTGTTGCGCCTCTGTAGGCTGTTCTTATCATAGCAAACTCAACTCCGTCTGCCTTAACCGCTGCCCAGTCTATGTCTTCTTGATGTTCAGACACATCTATTCCAACATAAAACTCACTGCCTGTATACTCTAAAAATTGGCCGTTTTTAACGAATTGTTCTTTATCGTATGTGCTAACCGGAATATCAAATTTAGGAATTACTCTAGGTTCGCCATTGTCGGTTATTGTTAAAGTATTGCTCTCTTGGTCTACCACCACATCAGAGTTTTCGCCTATAATATCATCAGGAGTTTTTTTGTAAAACATAGACATATAAACTCCTACTGCTATTATTAATATGGCTAAAACCAAAAGGGTAAACAAATATACATTCTTTTTTTGCATTATTGTTATAAAATTATGATAAATCTCTCTCATAATAAATTGCACCTGCTTTCAAATTCTAATAAACTTCGTACTATATTATACATTTTTTTGACAATATTCGCAATACTTAAATGTTAATATTTAATTAAAGCTTTACGCAAATAAGTTCTTCAAAAGGAACACCGAATGCTCTGGGTTCACCATTTTCAACCGCTTTTTTTATAGTTGAATAGGTAAAATTTACAGAATGTATTACACTGTCGCTAAAATTATTGCTATTAGTATAATATGATAAAAAAGAACTAGCAAAAATATCTCCAGTCCCGGGAAAACCGCCCTCAATTTTGTCACACTCTGCATAAAAGGTGCTGTTTGTTGTGTTATCATAGCAAGCAGCGCCTGTTTTATTAGGGTTAAAACTTACACCAGTTAAAATAACTTTGCTTGCACCAAGCATGCTTAGTTTTCTCAGTGTAGCCTCTATATATTCTTTATCATAGTCATCTCCAATATAAGGTTCACCAAGTAAAAAGGCTGCCTCTGTAAGGTTTGGGGTAATTATGTCGGCAAATTGTATTAGCTCTTTCATTTTTATGCATATATCGCTATTATACATACTGTAATATTTTCCGTTATCAGCCATTACAGGGTCTACCAGTGTAAAAGCGTTATTTGATTTGAAATTTTTCAAGCAATCTATAACTATGTCTACTTGTTTTGGGCTAGCTATAAAGCCACTGTAAATTGCGTCAAATTTAAGCTCTAGTTTTTTCCATCTAGCAATTATTTCTGTCATCTCGTCGCTTAAGTCTTTAAAATAGTAATCTTTAAACATACCGTGAGAAGATAAAAGCGCTGTAGGAAGTGGCGAACACTGAATTCCATATGAAGAGATTATTGGCATTGCAACAGTAAGTGCACACCTACCTATACAAGAAATATCATGAATTGCAAGTATGTTTTTTTGTTTATTTTTAGTTTTCATTATTAATTATCCTTTTTCTAGTTTTGGCACTATTAATGAAGCCATAATATTATAAATAGAAATTATTATTATTTTAACTATAATTACCTTTGTTGTCAAGTAAATACAATTGCGTTTGATGTGGTAATAAGCGATTTTAACTCTTGTCTTTATGTTGAGGCGAAAAAATTTTAATGCAAATTTATTGCTAAATACTATACTGTATGATATAATTGCTTTGTTGCTGATAATAAGACATTTACTTAAGGGAGGACTAGTAATGAACGAAAAAAAGTTTGAAAAAATGGGAGATATTTACACCAAATATAGACCGAGTTACCCAAAAGAATTTATTGACTATTTGTATGAAAAATCTTTTATAACTAAAAAGAGCATAATTGCTGATGTAGGTGCAGGAACTGGTAAATTTACAAAGCTTTTTTTAGATAGAGGCAATAAAGTTTTTTTAGTAGAGCCAAATGATGACATGAGAAATGTTGCAGAAGAAGAACTGAAAAGTTATGCTAATTTGACAACCCTAAATGGCAACGCAGAAAACACTAAACTAAAAGATAATAGTGTAGATTTTATCACAGTAGCACAAGCTTTTCATTGGTTTGATTGTAAGGCTTTTAAAGCTGAATGTAAAAGAACATTAAAAACAGATGGCAAAGTTTTATTAGTCTGGAACAGCCGCAATCCTGAAAGTGAAGTTACAATAGATAGCTTTAAAGTAAACCAGTTATATTGCACTAATTTCACAGGGTTTTCAGGTGGAATGAATTGGGACACTGTTAATGAAGACATGGAAGAATTTTTCGGCGGTGATTATGAAGAGTTGTCGTTTGCTAATGACTTTGAATATGACGAAGAGAGTTTTATAGGACGACAACTTTCTTCTTCTTATGCACTTAAAGAGAGTGACGAAAAATACATAGAGTATATTGATGCATTAAAAAGCGTTTTTACTAAATATAGCAATAATGGGATTATTTTGGATCCGAACACCACAAAAGCCTATTTAGGTAAAATATAAGGCGTGATTTTATAAAAAACGAAGTTAAAATAGGGAAGTACCACCACTTTAAATGAAATGAGTATGAAGTTTTACACCTTGCAAGACATTCTGAAACAATGGAAGAGATGGTAGCATATAAGGCTTTGTACGGAGAAGGTGTAACTTGGGTAAGACAGCTGAGTATGTAGAATGAAAAAATAGAACGTGATGGTCAGAGCTATATTAGATTTACCTATATTGGAGAATAAACGAAGTTTTTTAAATTAAAACCTGTGATATTAGCCAAAACTTAATAAATCAGTTGATTATTATATTAAAATAGTTTATAATTATATTAAATTATTTTTATATAGGAGTGAATTAAATGCAATATCGTAATTTTGGCAATACTGGCATAAAAGTATCTTCACTAGGTTTTGGTTGTATGCGTTTTCCTGAAATAGAGGTAGACAGTGAAACTTTTACTATTGAGCAAGATAAAGTAAATGAAATGATTTTAGAGGCATATAACTCAGGTGTTAACTATTTTGATACCGCACCTTACTATTGCCACTCGAATTCAGAAGCGGCTCTTGGCGAGGCGGTTAAAGACTTTAGAGATAAAATATATATTTCTACTAAAGCTCCTTTAGGCGATGTTAACAAAACCGAAGATTTTGAGGCGTTGCTAGATAAAAGCCTTTCAAACTTAAAAACAGATTATGTAGATTTTTATCATTTTTGGGGTATAGACAAAGACTTTTTTGATAATAGAATAATGAAGTTTGGACTTATTGAAGAAGCTTTGAGGTTAAAAGAAGAGGGCAAAATTCGCCATATTAGTTTTTCTTTCCACGACAAGCCTGAAAATATTAAGTATATTATTGACACAGGTAAAGTATTAGAGACTTTATTGGTTCAATACAATCTAATCGACCGCTCTAATGAAGAGATGATAGCCTATGCGGTTTCAAAAGGTCTTGGTGTTGTAGCTATGGGACCTGTCGCTGGTGGTAGACTAGCCGCCCCTACAGATGTTTATAACAAACTAACTGGTAATGAGAATATCTCTACTTATGAGCTTGCATTTAAATTTGTTTTAGGCAATGAGAATATTGCCTGTGCACTTAGCGGAATGCAAGATTTAGAAATGGTAAAGAAAAATGTTGTTATAGCTAGTTTAGAGAACCCTATGACCAAAGAAGAGCACGAGAAAATTAAGGAGTCGATTGATAGCCTTAAAAAATTCTCAGAGCTATACTGCACAGGTTGCCACTACTGCCAACCATGTCCATCTTTAATTGACATAGCTCAAATTTTTGGACATTACAACACTTATAATGTGTTTGGTTTAAAAGAAACAGGCTTAAAAGGTTACCAAAACTATACAAAAAACAACCCAGGGCACACTGTCGCAGATTGCACAGAGTGTGGAGCATGTGAAGACAGATGTCCTCAACACTTAAACATTAGAAACCTATTAAAAATGGTAGACGAAAAATTATCTGTACCTGTACAATAAAAGAGTTTTTAAGTTAATGTTAAAATAGAGGGTAGCATTATGCTACTCTCTATAATTAATTAGGATAAATATAACAGTAAGGAAGATGTAAAATGTTGCGTGCTATAAGTATATTTATGATTGTTTTTTCATTTTTTGCAATTATAGGAATGCTAGGTTTGTGGGGTTTATGGTATATGCTTACGGGCTATACAAATATTACAGAGATAGTCAATAATAGTCTTGAAAACGGTGAAGATATTTTTGATATACTAAATGCATTGTTACCCTTAATGCACTATTTTGACCAAGTAGAATTAGCCTTGCTTATAGAAGAAATTCTGGCAGACCTAGAAAATTCGGGGAATATGATTATAAGTTCAGTAACAGACCAGATATCTGTAATACTCGAAAAAGTGCTTTACTTTGCACAAATTATACTTACCCTGCTAAGCATAAACATTAGCTTACATATGTTTTCAGGCATTTTTGGCACAATGGCTCAAAAAACTAAAACAAGGTTAAAAATAGCCATAGGCTTAGGTATTTCTATGATTGCTTTTAGTATAGGAATGCAAATTGTATTTATCGCTTTATCGGCAGGAATAAATATATTTTTATTCATAATAAGCACTGTTTTACCTGTAGTGTACTTGTGCTTAGCAATTAAGTTACTTAAAACGCATAATAACCCTCAATATGTTGCACCACAAGTACCACAATATGCACAACAACAAGTGCAACAGCAACAGCAAACACCGCAGTATGCACCACAGCAAGTGCAACAACAAACACCGCAGTATGCACAGCAGCAAGAGCAACAGCAATATACACATCATGTAGCCCAGCAAACATCTTTTTATA
>CAYJEZ010000040.1:0-4763 GCA_964369215.1 uncultured Eubacteriales bacterium | reverse complement strand
CAGCAAGAGCAACAGCAATATACACATCATGTAGCCCAGCAAACATCTTTTTATACTCACCATACTTCGCAACAATTACCTCAAGAAGCATTTCCTCAAGAGGTATCGCATAAGGAAATATCAACTCAAAAACCAACTGATGTTTAGAAAGGAAATATATTATGAAAAATATTTTTAACCATAGAGTAATAGCCGGGTGTATGAGGATTAACAAGCTCTCACAAAATGAAGCAAATAGTTTTATAGACAGTGCTATTGATAAAGGGATAAGATTTTTTGACCATGCTGATATTTACGGTGGTGGCGTTTGTGAAGAAATGTTCGGTAGTTACCTTGTGTCAAACCCAAGCGTAAGAGATAAGATTATTGTTCAATCTAAATGCGGTATAGTTAGAGGGGTAGGATTTGACTTCTCATATGAATATATTACAAGTGCTGTCGAGGCTTCATTAAAAAGGCTGAAAACAGATAGGCTTGACGCCTTGCTACTACATAGGCCAGATGCTCTTTGTGAGCCAGAAGAAGTTGCAAAGGCGTTTGATAAACTTAAATCTGACGGCAAAGTGTTAAATTTCGGAGTGTCAAACCACACGCCTATGCAAATTGAGCTATTAAAAAAATGCTTAAATGTGCCTATTGTGGCAAATCAATTACAGTTTAGCATTACAAATGCAGGAATGATTACTAGTGGAACTCAAGCAAATATGACGACTGACGCAGGCATTTGCCGTGACGGCTATGTGCTTGATTACTCAAGACTTAACGACATTACAATACAAGCGTGGAGCCCTTTACAACATGGTTTTTTTAATGGCACATTTATTGGCAGCCCTGACTACCCTGAGCTAAACAAATGCTTAGAAGAAATCGGCTTAAAATACGAAGTCGCTCCTGCTACTATTGCAGCCGCTTGGATTATTAGACACCCTGCTAATATACAAGTAATTAGCGGCAGTATAAATAAAGTGCACTTTAACGAGATTGCAGATGCCAAAGGCATTAAGCTAACTCGTGAAGAGTGGTATAAACTTTATAAGGCTGCTGGACATTTGCTTCCGTAATTAAATAATGCTTTTTATTAAAACAGGCAATGTGAAGAATTTCACACTGCCTGTTTTTGTCATTTTTGTAGTACTTATAACTATATTACTCTAGGCTTTGTAAGAGCATAGCTGTTGTCAACAAAGCTAAAAATCTCATTCTTATCGATGCTACCATCTAAAATAACAGAAATCCAATGCTCTTTATTCATGTGGTAAGCAGGAACAACAGCTTCGTAAGTTTGTTTTAAAAAATAGCCTAGTTCAGGCTCAGTTTTTAAATTGACCCAAGTGTTATTATCTTTAATAAAAATTAAAGCAAACATTTTTTTGTTAAGCCTGTGCCTTATTACACAGTAATCTTGCTTTTTCTTAAAGGGAAAGTCTTTGTAAACATTATTATAGTTAAGGCAATACTCGCTAAGTTCTTCTAGGGTCATTTTCTGTCCTCTTCTTTAACATATTTAAAGCAATTTGGCGCGTGGTCATTCATTATTCCTACCGCCTCTAAATAAGAAAAACAAGTTACTGTTCCCATAAATTTAAAGCCTCTTTTTTTCAGGTCTTTTGATACTATGTCAGATAATTCATTCTTTGTAGTTTCTCCGTCAAATGGGAAGTACAAAGTCTTATTATCTGTAAAACTCCAAAGGTAATTTGAAAAACTACCGAACTCTTCTGCCACTTTTAAATATGACTTAGCGTTTTGAATAGTAGCTAAAATTTTAGCTTTGTTCCTAACAATATTAGCATTATCTAGTAATTCATTTATCTTATTGTCGTCATAATTAGCTATTTTTAAAGCATCAAAATTATCAAATGCTTTTCTAAAGGCATCTCTTTTTTTAAGTATTAATAGCCAAGACAATCCGCAGTGAAAGCTCTCTAAAATAAACATCTCAAAAAGGTGAGCATCATCATGTGAGGGCTCGCCCCATTCGTTGTCGTGGTAATCAATATATAATTGCGAGCTTTCAAGGTTCGGCCATTTGCATCTTTCCATTATTAACTTCCTTTACTAATAAATTATTCTTTGCCTATTCTGGTAGCTACAAATAGATTTCCTAACGAGAAAAATGCAGCCATAAAAAATACCCATTGTGGTCCCCAGTATGTCCAAACTAAACCGCTTACCTGTGCAGCTAAAATAGAAACAATATGGTCTAGGCTAATACCTGTTGAAAGAACAGAAGTAACTTCTTCAGGGTTTTTAGCAATTCTTTTTAAGTAAACAGATTTAACAATACCTATTTGCATTGATAGTCTGTCTAGCACGAATAATGCATACACAACAATCACAGGCCAGCCTGAGCTTGGAATAGTATTTTCAGAAATACCCCATACAACAAAACCGTATAGTAAGTAAATAATTATAAAGGTGAGTGCATCGAGGTAAACCATTGATTTTACGCCTAATTTATCAATCCATCCACCTAGTTTTTTCATAAAGAAAATTCCAATAAAACTACTGGCAATGGTAAGAAGAGACATAACGTCAGCTCCTTTTAACAGTAAATCAATAACTACCCAAGAGCCAAAAACGTAAGCAATTTGCTTTTGAACTCCGTGAAGAATGGCTATTAAATAGAAGTACCTGTAGTGAAACCTAAAAATCAATTTAGATTTATTACCAGTGCTGAAAATCTTAATTCCTTCGCTTTTTACTTGTTTGATTAATAATATACATAGCAAAATAGCAATAAAAAACATAAAAGCAGACACTATAAAAATCCATTTTATATCGCTGTCAAAACTGAAAAAGCCTACTCTAAAACCTACGAAAACTAAAATACCAGTGAAAAAACCCATTGCTGTTTTAATGCTAGCGAACTCTCCAACTCTTTTTCCGAGTTTGTCTTTTTCAGCAAGTCCCATGCCTATTGAGTCTTGTAATGGCATGAAAATATGCATACCAAGAGAGTTGATAAACAAAAATATTAGCATTATTGAAAACGAAGGAGTGAACACACCTAAAACGGTAACTCCAATACAAGCCAATATTTGCGCTATTAGTGAAATTCTTAAGTCTCCTAAAAATGAAAGAGCACCTATAATTAAGGCACATAGCAAGCCCGGAAGCTCTCTGGGGAACTCAATAAATGCCCTTTGCTGAGCAGTTACATTATATACCTCTTTAAAATAGTTGCCATAAATTGAGTCGCTAAGTCCATTTGCTATTGCTGCGACCGAGATAAGAGCAAAAAACACTAGCATGCTTTTGCTAACTCCTAGCCTATTAGAAAATGAATTAAGTATATTTTTCAATAAAACCTCTCCTTTTTTTATGTTTACCTTTTGTTAACATTTCAAAATTTAGTATATCACAGTTAATATAAAATGTCTATTAAAAGATAAATATAAATTGTTTGAACAAATAAAACCCACGGTAAAAGCACTTGTTTTTTTCACCGTGAAAACCAGCACTTTTAATGCTTAAGCGGAAATTCCGTTGTAAATATGGGCCTTTCACCAGAACAGGGATGTATATTTTTCATTAAACGCCCACTATTTTGAGAAATTATAAGTAAGTGCTTTTGCAGTGAATAAAATCTATCGTATTTTGTGAGAATGTGTTTGTTCTTTGATATAAGTTGGCATTCTGCATTTGAAGAATAAAAACGAATAACAGCGATACAAAAATTCTAGTATCGCTGTTATTCGTTTTGCTATGCTAATATTGAGTTGTATTTTAGTTGACTAAAGACTATCTCATCTGCCCATTTGCTCGCTTGTTCAAAGACAGCAACCCTTGCCAAGAAGTCATCTTCCGGTATAGTGTGCTGACTTAAATAGCTTTGAAATAATATCTCGTGCATTTTATCGGTTTGCTTTTCGTTATTCTCTGGGTGTTCTGCAAGTTTGCCTGTGCTTCGTTTGTGTCAGAGCAGGTGAATTAGGCAAACCCTGTGAACCCTCACAAAAAGGAATATATTTAAACGGAATTGTTTTCGACAATACAAATACAGTTGACTATAGCATAAAAAAGCAATATAATTTATCTAAAATAAGTTATAAAAAATCAAAATACTATTTAACTTAGAAAGCAGGGGAACAAAATGCTAAACCAAAAGCAAATGGCAAAAATGATTGAAAAGCAAAAAAGATATGTATCAAGGATAGAGAACTACATATATAAACAAGTAGACACCTTAAATGTGGTAGGCTACCAAACAAAAGAAAAACTTAACAAAGCACCTGATAACGTGGAGTACAAACCTTTTAAAAGCGGAGACCACTGGGGTGGAGAGCAAACCTACGCTTGGTTTAAGTGCGACTACACCGTTCCACAAGAGCTAAGCGGTAAAAAGCTTTACCTTATGCCAGACTGTGGGCTTTATGAGGGGCTTTTGTTTGTAGACGGCGTGCCATACACAAACTATGCAACTAAAATTAAGGCAGACACTGGCATGGGTAACCACAGCTTTAAGGTATTTGCCCAAAATGCCCAGCTTGGCAAAACTTACAGCTTGGTGTTAGAGGCCTACACCGGCAGAAACATAGAGGACAGGCACCCGTACTTTCCTAAAACCAACAGGAACTTCGATTTAATATTTAATGAGTTTAAAGTTATGGTTGCCGATGAGCTTGTGAAAAACTTCTACTACTGCTATAAAATATTATTAGAGCTATACGACGCCCAAAGCGAGAATAGCTCTAAAAAAGCGGAAATAGAGGCGGTATTAGTAGAACTTAACAGCGTTGTTTATTTCTCTAACGAGGAGA
>CAYJEZ010000039.1:0-19533 GCA_964369215.1 uncultured Eubacteriales bacterium | reverse complement strand
TACATTCCATAGAGTCTGCAGGCTCTATAACAGGAAGTTTAGCAGCTATAGCCATGTTTCTTGTATCTTGCTCGTTTTGAGAAGAGTGCATTCCTGGGTCGTCTGCTACTGCTATAACCATACCGCCGTTTACGCCTATGTAGCTCATAGTAAAAATTGGGTCTGCTGCAACGTTAAAGCCAACATGCTTCATAGCGCAAAAGCTTCTTGCGCCGCCAATAGAAGCACCACAAGCAACCTCTGCGGCTACTTTCTCATTAGGTGCCCACTCGCTGTACATTGCATCATATTTAGCTGCTGCCTCGGTAATCTCTGTACTTGGTGTACCTGGGTAGCTTGATATTACAGTAACCCCTGCCTCGTAAAGGCCTCTTGCTACGGCCTCATTTCCTAATAGTAATTCTTTCATTTAAAATCTCTTTCCTCTCCGTATATGTTCTTTATTCTCTATTTGTTTGGGAATAGCCCTACAATTATATTAATACTATTAATTGCTTTTTCTTAAATCTATTATTCTTTTAGCCTTACCCTCAAAACGCTCTAAAGACTTTGGCTCGGTTAGGCTAACTTTAACATCAATTCCTAAAACACTTCTAAGCTTATCCTTAATACTTCTTGTTAAACCCTCTAGCTCACCGTAGTGGTCGAGTAAAGAGGCATCTATTAGCTCTACTTTAACCTCTAGCCTGTCTAAAAATTTCTCGTTTGTTAAAACAAGCTGATAATGCGCACCAATTTGTGTAAAGCCTGAGAGAACCTCTGCAATTTGAGAAGGGAACACGTTAACACCTTTAATAATAATCATGTCATCTGTTCTTCCCATAATTTTGCCCATTCTTACAGTAGTTCTGCCACACTCGCACTCTGCGTAGTCTAGGTTTGTAATGTCTCTTGTTCTGTATCTTAAAACAGGAGCACCCTCTCTAATTAGGGTAGTAACCACAAGCTCGCCCATTTCTCCTTTGGCTTTTACAGCACCTGTTTCTGCATCTATAATCTCTGGCAAAAATGCATCCTCGTTAAAATGAAGACCTGTTCTAAACATACATTCGCCAGATACACCAGGGCCTGTAAGCTCTGTCATTCCGTAGTTGTCACTTACATTTATTCCCAAGTTTTTCTCTATTAACTCTCTCATATCTGCTGTACAAGTCTCGCTACCTAAAATACCGTGTTTTAGCTTAGAGTAGTCTGATAGTGGAAAGCTACCCTCTTTAACTGCCTCGCTTAAATACACCGCATAGCTAGGTGTGGCAACTAAGCCCGTTACACCAAAATCTCTTATCATCATAAGTTGCTTCTCTGTATTGCCAGAAGAGGCAGGTATAACCGTTGCACCAAGCTTTTCAAGTCCGTAGTGAAGACCTAACGCACCAGTAAAAAGACCATAACCAAAGCTAATTTGAATTACGTCTTCGTCTGTAACACCAGCGGCGGCACAAATTCTAGCCACTTGCTCTGCCCAGTTATCAAGGTCGTTTTTTGTGTAAACCCCAACTGTAGGTTTGCCTGTAGTGCCCGAAGAGGCATGAATTCTCACTATGTCTTTCATAGGTCTTGCCATCATGTTAAACGGATAGTTGTCTCTAATATCTTCTTTAGTTGTAAAAGGTATGTACTGAATGTCTGACAAAGTTTTTATTTTATCTCCACCAGTTATTCCAGCTGCAGTTAATTTATCATTATAAAATTTTACATTTTTTATACAATAGTCAACCATGTGTTGAAGCCTTTGAAGCTGTAGCTTCTCTAGGTCTTTTCTTTTCATGGTCTCCATTTCTTTATTAAAAATCATAATATAAGCTCCTTTTCTTACGCCTTATTCACAGCTTAACTTTAATAAGTAAAAGCATTAAAGTCTATTTTATACTATTTGCGCAAATAATGCAAGTAAATATTTATTTTTTTTGCAAAGAACGCTCAAAAAGTTTATGCAATTTACTATTTTCTTTTTTAAGAGAGACTACTCTTCCGTCGCTATTAATAAAGCAATGCTTTGATGTGCCCGTTACACACAAAAGCTCGCCCTCAATAAAAACCTCATAACTTATATCTAGCCTTGTGCCTGTATATTTCTCTATATTAATGTTAACGCTAATTTCGTCGCCAAACCTAGCAGGATATATATATTTGCAGTAAACGTCTACAACAGGAATTTGTATGCCTTTAGCTTCAAAATCAGTCAAAGGGCAACCGTTAATCTCAAGCCAATGAACCCTTGCCTCTTCAAACCACCTAATATAGTTTGTGTGATGAACTATCGCCATTTGATCTGTCTCATAATAATTTACTTTTCTTGTATACATAACATACCTCCGCTAAAAATAATAGGCACTGTTAAGTTAAAATAATAAAATTACTAGTTTTCTTAAGAATAAAGCAATTTTCTTTCTTTTCTTTTTCCTCCCCGCCAAAGGCGGGGAGGAAAAAGAAATATAAAGATTATTTTCATATTAAGTTAACAAAGCCAAATAATAATTTGTACGCTTATTTTTAAGCTTTTTACACCTTCAAGCCCTACCTAATCTTATCTAAATATAACGAACGAAATTTCTGATTATTATATCACAACTGATTAAAAAAATAAATATCTTTTGCACATTATGACAAATTTATTTTATTTATAATGCTAAACTATGCTTGTAACTAAAAACAACATCGCCACTATGGCGGTAATTTAAGGGGTTGGTATTTTGGTTATATACGCTGATGTTTTGTGGATAGTTAACCTATACATAGATTACTTTATTTTGCTTTGGGTAAAAGATTTTTTAAATTTAAACGTTAGAAACTTTAGAATTATTATAGCATCAATTGTTGGTGCTAGTTTTAGTCTTATACTAATTGCAAATTTAAGCACTACTGCTAATGTGGTTTTGTCTTTTTTATGTGCAATAATAATTTGCTTTACTGCTTTTTATAATAAAAGTTTTATTTTTCTAATTAAACCCTTTTTCTGCTTTATTGCTGCTAGTTTTGTCTTTGGTGGCGTTATACTTTTGCTTTCTAACTTTACAGGTATGGCTGCACTGGTAAATGGAATACCCTACTTTCAAATCTCTCCTATACTTCTTTTCTTTTTTACTGTAGTCTCTTTTTTTATAGCAAAATTTCTTCAAAAAATTATTGGTAAATACGAAAGTAAACTTAGCTTTTATAAAATTGTAGTAGAGCACGCAGGTGCAAGTGTGGAGTTATTCACAAAAGGTGACACTGCAAACAATTTAAAAGAGCCTTTTTCTGGTTTGCCTGTAATTGTTGTAGAAGAAGAAACTGCAAGTATATTGCGTTTTGAAAACGAAACTAACTTTAGGCTAGTGCCTTTTAACAGCCTAGGCGGAACAGGGCTTTTACACGCACACAAGCCTAATAAAATTTACATAAAAAAAGACGGCACTATTATTAATGCTTACTTGGCAATCTACAAAGGTAAATTATCTGCAGGAACATACAACAGCCTTATAAACCCAAACACAGTAGATACACTTAATAACAAATATTTATAGGGGGTCATGTATGAGTATTTTCACTTTAATTAAGCACAGAATAATGCGCTGTTTGTTACTAATTTTAAAAGAGCCTTGCCACTATATTAACGGACCTGAGACTTTGCCTCCACCCTTAAACGCAAAAGAGGAGGAAAAAGTTATGCAAAACATAAGAAATAACGTACCAGGGGCACGTGAACCACTTATTGTGCACAACTTAAGGCTTGTTGTATACATAGCAAAGAAATTTGAGAACCCAGGGGTAAGCGCAGAGGATTTAATATCTACAGGTACAATTGGACTTATTAAAGCAGTAAACACCTTTAGCTTAGACAGAAACATTAAACTAGCCACTTATGCCTCTAGATGTATAGAAAATGAAATACTTATGCACCTTAGAAAAACTTCTCAACTTAAACACGAGATTTCTATAGACGACCCCTTAAATGTAGACTGGGATGGAAACGAACTTTTACTCTCTGACCTTTTGGGTAGTGAGCCAGACAGCGTGAGCAAGGGTGTTGAGTACGAAGCCGAGAAAAGCATGCTATTAAATGCAGTGCAAAAGCTTGCACCAAGAGAAAAAGAAATTATGGAGCTACGCTTTGGACTTTACAGCAAAAAAGAGCACACCCAAAAAGAAGTTGCCGATGTTTTGGGTATATCTCAGTCTTATATATCAAGGCTTGAGAAAAGAATTATTAGCAGACTTAAAACAGAGCTTGAGAGGGTTTCATAATAAATAGTCAAATCAAAACTAATCTATGATTACATAAACCGATAAGTATAAAAGCTATTAATAATGATATTAATCATTTTTATAGCTTTTATTTTTTATACACTACTCTACTTTTTGTTTTAAAGTAGAGTACAGATAAAATTTCCTATTCCATTTCACATTCTTGCTTGACGTTAATAAACACTATGTATATAATAGATTTAACTTAATAATTTAACTAATATCTAAATATATTTTTTTATTTTAACTAAAAAAACTAATTAAATCACATTTCGACGATTTAAATTTAATAAGGATAATAGTTTAATAACGAGAGGATGTTGTATAATATGGATTACAGAATAATTAAACACGAGCATATTTTTGAAACAGCAAAATACTTTCCTCAGTGCCATGCCTCTACTATTGAGGTTTTACCAGACAACACTATTACCTCTGCTTGGTTTGCAGGCAAAAAAGAAAAGTCTAATGATGTATCAATTTGGTTTTCTAAAAGAGACGATAAGGCTTGGAGCGAACCAAAACCTGTTGCAAACGGAAATGGCGAGCCTTGTTGGAACCCTGTTTTATTTTACACAGGCGAGAGTTTAAAGCTTTATTACAAAGTAGGCTACCAAGTTACTATTTGGCGTACATATGTTATCGAGAGTTATGACGGTGGCTCAACTTGGAGCGACGCTGTTGAACTTGTCGTGGGAGACATAGGCGGAAGAGGCCCTGTTAAAAACAAATGTATAAAACTCAGCAATGGAAATGTTTTAGCACCTGCATCAATTGAAACTGACACAGAGTGGACTTGCTTTGCCGACATTTCGGCAGATAACGGACGTACTTTTACTAAGAGCTCTGACATTCCTGTAAATTTGTGTAGTTTTGTTGGTAAAGGGCTAATTCAGCCTACGCTTTGGGAGTCATCTAATGGCACAGTGCACGCTTTAATGCGTAGTACAGAGGGCGCAATATATAAAAGTTGCTCTTTTGACGGTGGTGCTAATTGGGATAATGCAACTCGCTTGAGTTTACCAAACAACAACTCAGGAATAGATGTAACTAAGCTAGACGACGGCCGTTTAGTTTTAGTATATAACCCAATATCAGGTAATTGGAGGTCGCGCTCGCAAATTGCTTTTAGTGTATCTAATGATAACGGAAAAACTTGGTCTAGCCCTAATAACTTAGATTTTATTCAGTGTGATAAAAACGAAGAAAGAACAGAGTTCTCATACCCTGCAATAGTGGCTAGGGGAAACAAGATTTACATTACTTATACTTATAAAAGAAATAATGTGTCTTTTTGGGAAATTGAACTTGAAGAGAAATATAATAGTTCTGAAAACGGTATGCTAAATGGCGTTTTTGCAACTATGATAACCCCATTTACAAATGACAATAAAGTAGATTTTGAAGCACTCAGCAACCTTGTTGAGTGGTATATTTCAAAAGGAGTTCACGGACTTTTTGCTGTTTGTCAATCTAGCGAGATGTTTTATTTGTCTCGTGAAGAGAAAAAAGAAATAGCAGATTTTGTTATGAAAAAAGCTGCAGGTAGGGCTCAAGTAGTTGTCTCTGGACACACGGCAGACGATATTAATACACAAATTGAAGAACTTAAGGATATGGAAAAAATAGAATCGTCAGCTGTTGTACTAGTAACAAACAGGCTTGCAAAAGAGGGCGAAAGCGAAGAGGTTTGGAAAGAAAATGCAACTAAAATTTTAGAAGCATTGCCAAATTGTAAATTTGGACTTTACGAATGCCCTTACCCTTACAAGAGGCTACTCTCTACAGAGCTACTGAAATGGTGTGCTGATACTGGCAGATTTTTATTTATTAAAGACACCTGCTGTGACATCGATATGATAAAAGACAGGTTAGATGCGCTTAATGGCTCAATACTAAAACTTTATAATGCTAATTCGGCTACTATTTTAGAGTCTTTACAACTAGGTGCGTCAGGCTATTGCGGAATAATGGCAAATTTTCATCCTGAAATATATGTTTGGCTAGTAGAGCATTATAAAAAGAATAGACAAATATCAGAACAAATACAAAACTTCGCTAGTCTTAGTGCAATAATAGAGCTTAGAGATTACCCTGCTAACTCGAAATATAACCTACAGTTAATGGGATATAATTTTAACATCTATTGCAGAAAAAACAACATAACTGATATACCTGTAAATGATAAATCAGAAATTAGAGCAATGAAGGCAATGGCTGACAGCTTGTATGATAATCTAGTTAATCTTACATAAAATCATAAAACACGTGGCTTAGTACCTTCTAACCACGTGTTTTCTGTTGTTGCTACATCTAGCAATATGCATTTCTGAACAATTATAAGCAAATGTCTATAATTAGACATTTATACATAAAATGACTGTTGATTTTATTATACAACTAATATATTATAATAAACATAATAATTGGTTTATTAAATAAGATAACCATTTAGCAGTAGAGAGGTTGATTTTAATTATGAAAATAAAAGCAAATGCAAAGAAATTTATAGACGAAAACGGAAGAACTGTTATTTTTAATGGGATTAACTTAGTGTGCAAAAACAAAGAGCAAAACTATTTAGAAGCATACAACGAAGACACTGTTGGTTTTTTCAGTAAATGTGGATTTAATTTAATTCGTTTAGGAATTATTTGGGACGGTGTTGAACCTTATCCATTAAAATATAACGATGAATATATAAATAAAATAAAAGACTTTATGGACATATGCCAAAAATATGATATATATGTTTTTTTAGACATGCATCAAGATTTATACGCTCAAATTTACTCAGACGGTGCACCTACTTGGGCTTGTTTGAATGAGGGTGCAGAGCATTTAACTGGTGATGTTTGGAGCGACTCTTACTTAATTAGTGGGGCTGTACAAAATGCTTTTTCTAATTTTTGGAGCAATAAAAAATCTGAGATTGGCTTAGGCTTACAAGACCATTATGCAAAAATGTGGCGACATATATTAAAAATTTTAGGCAATCACCCAATGCTTATTGGCTGTGACTTTTTAAATGAACCGTTTGTAGGTATAACCGCACCACAAGTTTATGGTGCTTTGTTTGAGGGCTTTGCAAAAAAACTTTATGAAATAACGGCTAAAGATTATTATTTGAGCGATATATCAAGCATTTTTAGCGATAAAGATAAAATGTTTGAGGCTTTAACCACACTATCAGACGAAGAAGCTTATAAAAGTGTAGTAGGCAATTTAGCTCATATTATTAAAGAATTTGACGAAGACATATTATCTGCATTTTATGAAAAAATGACCAAAGTTGTTCGTGAGATATCATACGACGGCTTAATTATGATGGAGAACAATTATTTTTCAAATATGGGAATTCCTTGCGGGCTGAAAAAACCAAGTGATGATAACACTTGTTTTGCCCCTCATGGGTATGACCTAGTGGTAGATACCGAAGGGGTAGGCGCACTCTCATCAAACGGAAGAGTTAAGGCAATTTTTGATGAACATTTAGCTACACAAGAAAGACTAAACACCCCTATTATTGTAGGAGAGTGGGGAGCATTTGCACATTATGAAGACACTGTCTCACAATGCAAATACCTAATTTCTCTATTCGAGAAAAACCTGTGGAGCAATACTTATTGGTGTTATCACAGTAATTTTGACACAGTACCAGTTTTAAAATACTTAAAAAGAGCTTACCCTATGGCAATGGTCGGTGAAACTATATCATACAGCTATGACTTTGAAAAAAAAGAATTTACATGCAAATGGAATGAGGGCGAGAACACAAGCGGTACATCTGAGATTTACTTGCCTTTTATATTAAAGTCAAACGAATATTATGTTAAGAGTAAAGAAGAAGGCTGTATAGTGTGTATTCCTGCAACAGGCGGTGTAAAAGAGATTATATTAGCTCCTACGTAATTTAAAATAATAATAAATTAGCAAACAACACAGTATAGTTAATTAACTTAGAAAACATTACAGAAAACAAGATAAAACCGCATAAATATAGTCAAATATTGATATGACTATATTTATGCGGTTTTTCTCTTTAGAGTTGTTAGTGTTTGGGACTTAATTTACTATATGACTATAAAATAAAGTCGACCCATTAAAATATTATAATACCTTGTTAAGAACATTTTTTATAAACAAATCCGCAAATGGTTTTTGCCCCTCTGCATTAGGATGAAGCCCGTCAGGCAAATAATCATTATGCTTACTATTAAAAACTTCTAGCCCACTAGTGTAAAAAATATTTTCATCTCCATATTTTTTACATGTCTCAACTATTTTTTCTAATTCATCTCTCATTTCTGCAATAGTAAAACCGCTATTACAGCGAGCACCCTCTTCTCTGCCTTGCATAGGTGAGTATATCGGAGATATAACAACTATTGGAATATTAGGCTTTTTTTCTCTAATAATGTTAATAAACCCATAAACTGTAGGTGCAAATGTTTCTGTAGTAAGCCTGCCAACAATACAGTTTATGCCCAGTTTTAAGGTAATGATGTCAGCTTCTCTGTCTCTTATCATTTTAGCTACCATAGGTTGATTTAAACAGGTTCCACCATATCCAAAATTGGTAAGATGCAAATCAAGCTCGTTTGCTACAATAGCAGGCCATATTCTAATAGGAGAAAATGCTCCTATTGAATGACTTATTGAGCTTCCAAAATGAACCCAACGTTTTCTATTATCTTCTACCTTTTCTACTGTAGCACTTTCATCTATCGTTACGGATTTTAAGCACACTTTTTTTCTTTGGTCTAACCATATTTCATATTTCTGCATTCCTTCTTCTTTGGCAGTTATATTAAGTATAGGACTATCTTCTTTTAATATGTAGTGTTCGATGTTTCCATTTTCGTATAAAACATCAAGCAATATATCTTCGTAAACTGTATCTTTATCATAAAGAAAGTCAAGTGATATATTTTTTGAATTAGTTGAAAAAACAATTCTTACTCCAGAAGCATGTTTGCCTATATTATCTTTTAAATTCGGGAAAAAATCTTTCCGCTCAAACGGTATTCTCCAAGCAGAACACCAGCAGTCATTTACTTCTACAGAATCACAACCCTCAAAGGTGAATACATCGTCGTTATATGTATATTTTCTCATTTATTACCTCTCATATCAATAAAGTTAAGTATCAGCATATCTTTTTAAAACAAACAAATCAAAAATATTTATAAGGTCCTACCTCTGGTACAACAAAATCGTCATCAACTTTTTTACACCACTCTTTAACCATATTATTAAGCTCTATAAGTTTATCACGGTAAACGGTGTTATGTGCCATATTTGCAAGCTCATATGGGTCTTCGTTCAAATCAAACATTAGCCAAGGGGTGTTCTCTAAGCACACATATTTGTATCCGTCAGTTGTAACAACTCCTCGCCAAGGCTTATCTACAGAGTGTCCATGCCCTGTTGGTACTACCGATTGAATAAATCCACTTTGAGGTACATTAACAGGCTTTTTGTTTGTCTTAATTCTCAAATAAGAGTAATCTGTGCCTTGCATCCAACTTGGGCATTCAATGCCACAAAGCCCTAATGAAGTTGGAGCTATGTCTACATGGTTAATAGGTACGTTAGGAATGTCTCCACATGCTCTTTTTTCGTATTGCATAGGTTTTTCACCCGATATTATAAAAGGTATTTTTATCGACTCTTCATAAGGAGAGGTTTTGTGGTATTGCCCGTGGCTTCCGTGCATATCTCCGTGGTCGCTGAAAAAAACTATATGTGTGTTAAATAGCATGTCTTTCTCTTCAAGTGTTTTAATAATCCTGCCTATATTATAGTCTAAATTCTCTATCATAGCGTAGTAACCAGCTAGATTTTTTCTTGCCTCTTTTTCAATTCTTGGTATGTTAGGAACATTCTCTCTCAAAATAACATTACCAGGATTGTGCCTTGCCATAAACTCCTCAGGCGCAACATAAGGGTTATGAGGTGGTTGAACTGATAGCACTCCGAAAAACGGCTCGTCCTCACCCTTAACATTGATGTAATCTATCATCAAATCTGTTAAACAGTCGGTCTCGTAACCCGGCAATCTATAATGAAAAGAGTCGTTACCTTCTCCTCCGTGAACCCAACAATCCCATTGGCTATTGTTGTTTTCGTAACCAGTCCAATGCTTAAAACGGCCTCTTCTTTCAGGTGGCACAATATGATACGACGCCCTTTCGCCTGTGTATTCGTGAAAACCGTCTAAGTGCCATTTTCCAATATAACAGGTATCGTAGCCGTTTTCGTTAAACACATCTGCTATAGTTGGCATATCGGTAGGCATTTGAAACTCATGCCCAGGCACACAGTTTTGAGGGTAAACACTAGTAAGCATTGAGCCCCTAAAAGCACAGCAAAGCGGAAAACCGCCTACTGCAGAAGTTAGGTTGATACCTGTTGTAGCTAACCTGTCTAAATTTGGTGTAAAAACATTTGGGTCACCGTTAATACCTAACGCCTGTCCCCTATGTTGGTCTGATATTATCCAAAGTACATTAGGTTTTTTGCTCATAACAATTCCTCCTATATATTTATTTGACACTGTTAAGTTAAAATAATGAAATTATTAGTTTTCTTAAGAATAAAGTAATTTTTTCTCTTTTCTTTTTTCTTATTATTTCTGGTTTTGTTAATAAAGCCTTAGAATTATTTCATATTTTACATTAACTCTCATTTTTATATTATAAACTTCAATTATTCTTTTTGCAATAACAATTACATATGAGTTATACATAAAGCCTCTTAAGTATATAAATATATCTATCTTAAACACAGAAGGTTAATATTTGAAAGCTTTTTTTATTAGTTATCACATCTTGTATATATTATTTTAGTATGATATAATTAATAAAATCGATATATGTTATTCAAAAGGCAAGATGCGATACGGCATCTTGCCTATTTATGTGAAACAAAGGAGTTTTATGATTACAACAAGGTTCAGCGAATTATCTCTTCATCCTAGTATGCAAAAAGCCATTGACGAGCGTGGCTTTTACGATGCTACTGCAGTGCAAGCACAAACAATTCCTCTTACTCGCTCAGGCGTAGACATTCTAGCCCAATCTCAGACAGGTACAGGAAAGACTATTGCCTTTTCCATTCCTGCATTAGAGCGCATTCAACCAGATTCTAATGACATTCAAGTACTTATTCTTTCACCTACTAGAGAGCTAGCGCAACAATGTGCAGAGGAGGTACGCAAACTTACCCCTTATATGCCACATGTTCGCACTGCAGACATTTTTGGTGGTTCTGATTATAGAACACAATTTCATGCCCTACGTAAAGCTAATATAGTTATAGGCACTCCAGGGCGAATTATGGACCACATGAGACGCGGAACTATAAAGCTACATAATCTAGAAATGATAGTTCTAGACGAAGCTGACGAAATGCTTAATATGGGCTTTAAAGAAGACGTGGAGACTATTTTGACCGATGCTCCGGAAAATCGCCAAACTGTGTTGTTTTCAGCCACTGTACCCAAAAGTATACTGCAAATTGCAAAGCAATTTCAAAAAGACCCAGTACAAATAAATTTAACACAAGACAAAATTGTTTTAAATGAAATCAAACAATTATATGTAGATGCACCAAAGCAATATAAAGACAGAGCCCTATCATTATTATTACATCAACTACAACCTAAAAGGTCTATTATTTTCACTAACACAAAAAGTATGGTAGACGACCTTGCAAAAAACTTATGTGAAGAGGGCTTTATGGCACAAGGAATACATGGCGACATGAAACAAAACCAACGTAGCAATGTAATGGCTAGCTTTAAAGCAGGAAAAACTCAAATTCTAGTTGCAACCGACGTAGCCGCTAGAGGAATAGATGTACAAGATATAGACTATGTATTTAATTACGACTTGCCAAAAATCCCTGAATATTATGTTCACCGTATAGGACGAACAGGCCGTGCGGGTCGCAGTGGTACTGCAATTAGCATTTGTTGCGGAAAGCAACAGTTAGACGCGATAAGGTCTTTGGCAAAAAAATCTCAGTCTAATATTGTAGAGATGGAATTGCCTACAAAGTCGAGTATTCAAGCTCAACAACTTGAGCTCAACATCGCAAAAGTACGTAAAGAGCTTGAAAGGAAGCCTAACAAGCAAAGTAAAGCGGTTTATTCACGCTTAATACAAGAGGGTTACAACCCAGAAGATCTTGCATGTGCTTTAATGAATTTGTCTTTAAATTCAACCGAGGTAAATATAGAGGATATTCCACCAAGTAAACGAAGAAAGAGCATAGATAACAACACGCAAGCTGTATCTGACAAAAAAGCGCAAAAAACATCTGCTACTAGTATTTTATCTTTTAATATAGGTTCTTCTTGCAGATGCAACGCAAAACATTTAGTAGGTGCAATAACAGAGTGTGCCGGAATTTCATCAAAGCAAATTGGTAAAATTGTTATAGAAGACAATCTATCTTTTGTTTCACTTCCTGAAGAGCTTACTGAAACCGTCATCAAGGCTATGAGAAAGGTAAAAATTTGTGGCAAGTATGTTCAAATTTTTGATGTAAGCTTTGATATTAAGAAAGAAAAACCTAATCGCAAAGCTTCAAGCGAAGGCAGAAATTACCCAAGAAAACACGAAAAAAAGAGTAAAGAAGGGCGTTTTAAAACTCCTCGCCGAAGCTCAAAGTCATCTTCAAAAAAGAATTTAACCCACTAATTATTCATAAACCATAACAACCGCTACAACATGCCTTAAGTACAAGTTGTAGCGGTTGTTTATATAATAATGCAAACTTATTAATCTTAATTTTTTCTACTTTATCAAGTGGCAACTTATATCTAGCTATCAACCCATATAGTAGTTATTTATCTTGCACTTTTGTTGTTACCCAACATTTTTTTACAGTCGTATATTAATCTTGATTTATTTTGTGTATTTAAAACAACTTTAGCTGTTTTAGCATATATTATTTATTCTTTCATTTTGATAAATTACGTGACTTTTAAACTAATTGGTGTTATAATGAAGTACATGTTAACAGTAAATCATTTGAATGCCATTAACAAAATAAATTCTTATATATAAGCCAGCATCTACATTAAAATTATCTGATAAAGACAAGCCTCTTTTGATGATGTTTTAAAATAAATTTCACATAATATATTGGAGGTAATATCATGGACAAAAAAACTCGTGTACTAAATGCTTTTAATCAAAAAGAGGTAGACCGTGTTCCTGTAGGCTTTTGGTTTCATTTTCTCGGTGCAGAGACAAAAGGGCAAGCTTGTATTGACGCCCATTTGAATTTTTATAATGAAGTAAACCCTGACATGGTTAAAATAATGTCTGACTCTTACTTCGTTTATCCAATTGAGGTTGAAATTAAAGAGGCAGCTGACTGGAGAAAATTAAAACCTTTAGGGCCTGACCACCCTTTTATAAAAGAGCAAATTGAGCGAGTAAAAGGAGTTACTGATAAAATAGGGAATGAATGCAGCACTTTTTATAACGTGTTTGCCCCATTTTCCTCAATTCGTTTTGGCTCATCTGACGACTTAGTAATGAAACACTTAAAAGAAGACCCTGAAGCCGTTATGTATGCTTTAGACGTTATTGCGCAAGACAATGCTACTATTGCTGAACTAGTATTGACCAAGGGGGCTTGTGACGGAATTTATTACTGCTTACAAGGTGGAGAAGAGTTTAGGTTTAGTACTGAAGAATATGCAAAATATATCACTCCATCAGACCTATATGTATTAGAACATGCAAATAAATTTAGTGAAGATAATATTTTGCATTGCTGTGGCTGGGCAGGAGACAAAAACCGTATGGAAAACTGGCAAAACTACCCTGCAAAAGTTGTTAACTGGGCAGTTTATGTTGAAGATTTAAGCATTGTTAAAGGGAGAGAATTTTTTGGCGGTAAAACCATTTTAGGTGGTTTTGACAACAGTCCCAACGCAGTACTTTTTAGCGGAACAAAAGAAGAAGTTCAGGCAGAGACAGTTAAAATTATCAAAGAGTTCGGTAAAAAAGGATTAATAATTGGTGCTGATTGTACATTGTCTGCAAAAATTGACAAGCAAAGAATAAACTGGGTAATTGAGGCGGCAGCCTCTGTATAATAATTAAGCTCGATTTAAGCAAAGTGTAAACCTTTCACTAGCAGTTAGTCTATCACTATATCTAGCTAGTATAAAGAAATTCACTAATAAGCTAAAATCGAGCTTTTTTTAATATCACTTATTTTTTACTTATGCTTATACCCTGTATATATACACATAATAAAAGCAAAAACTGCAAGGTAAGACCAAAATTTATGTTGTTTCATTTATATAATCATCCCTTTCTTTTACGGCAATATTTTACATTTCAACTTAAAACTTACGGAGCATTTGAGCGATTTCTAATTTTTTTGTTATAACTCTCTGCTTTCATACTTTTTCTTCTAATAATCTTATTTTATCTTCTCTTTTCATCATAGGATTAGCAGATGTAAGTGTTAATGCAATGGTAGAAGCATTGTGAAGCCATGCTGAAGTGCCTGCCGTAATGGTGCCTGCAATACCTAGGATAATTAGTGCCGTATTAAAAGATACTATTATTCCATATTGCCTGTATATCTTTTGCATAAGTTTTTTTGAAAGTCTTCTTACTTCTACTATTTTAGTAAGCTGGTGAGATAAAACAGAAATATCTGCTACCTCTCGTGCAATATCTGACGACCCGTTAAGTGTTAGAGAAACATCTGCTACACTAAGAGCAGGCGTGTCGTTTACTCCGTCACCAACCATAAGTATGGTTCTACCCTCTTTTTTGAGTTGTTCAATAATCGCCGCTTTTCCGTCTGGCAACACAGATGCAAAGTATTTATTAATCCCTAGTTTTTCACTTATATATTTAGCATTACTCTCTCCGTCTCCTGTAATCATAAATACATCTTTAATGCCCTCTTGTTTTAACAAATCAACCGTTAATTTTGCATCAAGTCTAGGCGGGTCATTTATGCAAATAATTCCAATCAATTTGTTATCTTCTGCAAGATATACAGCACTATCGCTACCTATTTCTGAGCTAATCCAACTTTCTTTATCTTCTGGATAAGGAACTTTTTCATCTTCAAAAACAAAATGAGCACTGCCTATAACAGTATGTTTATCATTATGAAGGCTTGCTATTCCATGAGCTACAATATATTTTACTTTACCATGCTCTTCTGGGTGGTGTATTCCTCTCAACTTTGCCTCTTTTACAATTGATGCAGCCACACTATGAGGAAAATGTTCTTCAAGGCAAGCCGCCACTTTAAGCACTTCTTCTTCTGAGTAATTATCACAAAGCGAGATAATTTTTGAGACTCTAGGTACGGCATTAGTAAGCGTTCCTGTTTTGTCAAAAACTACAGTGTCTACTTTTGATAAAATCTCAAGATATTTACCGCCTTTAACTAACACTTCACTATTAACACTTTCTTTAAGAGCTGATATAATTGTAATAGGTGTTGTTAACTTTATTGCACAAGAAAAGTCTACCATCAACACTGAAAGAGCCCTTGCAATGCTACCTGTTATAAGAAGCGTTGCAAAAAACAAACCAAAACTCACAGGTACAATATCATCTGCAAGCCTCTCTGCCTTACCTTGTACTAGAGCTTTTTCCTTTTCTCCTGTATCTATTAGCTTGATAATCTTCGATATTCTCGACTCATTTTGAAGGCTTAATACCTCTATGTCAATTTCTCCGTCTTCAAGCACTGTACCAGCAAACACTGTGCTATCTACAGTTTTATGAACAGAAATAGGCTCGCCTGTCATTGTAGATTCATTTATTAATGCATCTCCATTAACGATGTTTCCGTCCATTGGTATCAAGCTACCTTTTCGTATACGTATAACGTCTCCAACCACAATATCACTGTGGTGCACTTCAATTTCTTCTGCGTCTTTCACTAGCCAAACTTTATCAACATTTAATTTTAGTGTTTGAGCTAAAACATGCTTTGCTCTAAAATTAGAATATTCGAGTAACAAATCTGACAAGCCTAGCAAAAACATTGTAGACGAAGCAGTTTTATAACTTTTAGAAAGTAGAGATGCACCAATAGCAGTTCCATCCAAAACATCTACATTTATCTTTTTAGACGATAGTGCTTTAAATCCCTTTAATATGTAAGGAACAGCGTGATATATAGTATATATTTTGTGTGGAAGGCTAGGCATAAAGTAATGCCTAGCTAGATGAAGCACGCAATGCTTTATAATCTTTTTCTTTAGATTTTTTTCTAAAATCTCTGCGCCCTCTTCTTCTGTAGCTACGCTCTCTTTAATATCACCTAGTTTTAGAGAGGATATTTTCTTAAGAATTAAATCCCTTGCCGTTTTTTTGTCATATTCGATAAGCACCGACCCGTTAACCTCATTTGTTTTTACTTGCATTACGCCTTCAAAAGAAAAGAGCAGTTCGGATAAACCGTAAGACTGCCCCTTAGTTATGATATATTTACCAAAGCGGATACGAAGTCTTCCGGGCTTATCACAAATTACGTGATACTTCATAGAATTCTCCTCAATAATTTACTCGCAATTACACTCGTCTCCACAGTCGCAGTCTTCCCCACAAGAACATCCATGTTGTGCAACAGTTTTCGCCTCACATACAATATCGTCTGCCTCTTCTTTAATGTTTGTTGCAGTCTCTAAAACTTTATCTTTAATAATAATTCCACCTGCTACACTTTTTACTGCAAGCTCACGAACCTTTTTTGCTTTTAATAAACTTAGCACAGCAATTCCTGTAGCCGCTCCTGCTGCAAATATTAATTTATGTTGTTTTGTTATAAATTTTAACATATACATATCCTCCAATTATAATTGTTTATTTAATAATAAACTAATTTTCTATTTTTCTCTACTCTAAAACCGCAATTCTCTATTTATTTACCGCATACTTTTTAACAATTAAACTACAAATCGTACTTCTTTTTTAAGTTTTACCACAGTCACTGTGACTCTTTTTATATCTTGAAGGCGTAATTTTATAAGCAATTTTAAATGCTTCAGAAAACTTACTAGTGTTAATATATCCTATTTCGTAGGCTATTTCACTAATTGATTTATCAGTTATTCTCAACAAAGTACTAGCTTTTTTTAACTTTACATGTTTTATATATCTCTTTGGTGGCATATTAAAATTTTTCAAATATAACTGCCTTAAAGTACTTTCTGAAATATAAAGTATTTTCCCTATTTGCTTTTCTGTTTTATTTGTATCAAGCAATAGTCTTCTTGATACATTTAAGATCCTTCTTGTCTCTTTTCTCATTTATCTCTCCATAATTAAAAATAAAATTATCTTAACCGAACCAATATATCGGTTCGGTTAAGCTACTATATTTATTCTATTAAATATGATTTATACTAATTTTTCTCCACATTCTTTACAAGCTTGCTCTGCCTCATCATCAGGAGTCTCATTACACATATATGTCTCTAAAGTTTTAGCTACAGTTTCTTCTTCCCAGTTCCTCATCCACTCGCCATCGCCCCAGCCATATGAGCCGAACAGCAACACATTTTTTTCAGCTAAGCTGTCTTTAACTGAATCCCACATAGGTTGAAATTCTGTTTCTTCTAGCACCTCTGCTCCCATAGATGGACAACCAAAAGCGATACTATCATAAGCTCCTAGCATGTCTTTTGTAAAGCTGTCAGAAGTCAATACATCAACCTCTCCACCCTTATTTTTAACACCTTCTGCTATAAAATTTGCCATAGCCTCGGTATTTCCTGTGCCACTCCAATATACAACTGCTACTTTACTCATAACTAATTTCTCCTTTTATTCGTTTTTATATTTATTAGTAAATTAACCCAAACCACTTACAGTTTTAAAGCAAAAACTACTTACATTAGCTATAGCTTTACTCTTGTGTTTTCTAAGTTAATTATATCAAGCAACTGACTGTTTTTTCACAGTAAGTTGCAAAATATCTTTTCCATTTTCCCAAAGTTTTCTATACACTTGTTTGCATTTATCGTATTTTGAAAATCTTAGCAACGCCTCATCTTTGTCGCCATATACTTTCCAATATTTGCATAAATTACAATTTCTTCCACCGTTACAAATAAACCCTTCAACATCTTTAGGTGGGTAGCCCAAAAACAAGCCAATCTCGTGTGGAAATTCCTTATATGTACTTAGTCTTTGACTTAACTTTTTTATAGAGTTTTCTACGTTTAAATTGTTATAACCATAACGCAATAAAATATTTTTTGCATTTTCATTACCTAAATCTTCTTTAAGCATGTCTTCTCTAAATAAATAGATGAGAGCTGAATTGGTGCCTACTCTTAGCACAACTAATTTAACACCTTTGTCATAAAATTTATTGTTCCAATTTGCAATATCGGTATTAACCTTGTCAATATTGTTAATTTTCACTGTAAACAAACTAGCTGTTTTTAATGAAGACAATGTAAGCGAACACTGCTCTATTAATACTTTTTCATCTATCATTATGCCTTTACATAGCCTCCAATATATTTTTTAGAGCAGATATTGAGCTTGAGTGAGAACGCTCTACCCTTGCTTTACATCTTTTTGCTTCACAATTTGCACATGCAACTAATTTGTGAGAAACTGTATTTGTAAATAGAATAATCATGTCTGGTGTGCCAATTTTGCTTCTAACATCACCTTTCATTTTCGTAAAAACCTTTGCTTTACATCCATATTCTTTACAAGTTTCTATATATCTTCTTTCCATGCATTCGTTTCCGCCAACTATTACAACGCTCATAGTAATCTCACTTTCTAAAAGTTAGTTTGTGCTAACTTTATACATGATTTTTATCTGCCACTTTCCAATAGCAGATAAAGTCTTTATATGTTTTATTCTAATACTTATGTTTACTGGTTTTTGTTATATTAACTATTCATATGTTAGCACAAACTAACTATTTTGTCAAGTAAATTATGCACACTTTAGTTGAATTGGTTAAATTTTATAGATTACTTATTTATTTTAAACTATTTATGTGTTATTACATAGCCATTCAATTTACTTGTAAACGAATTTATCTCGCGATTAAAGAAACAGCTTCAATGTTATATCCAATAAATTTAATCTATTTAGCAAAAGCATAATAGTGAGCTTCTATATGTGTCTGCAAAAAAATATTATTCTGCTACAAAGTAAAGCTAAAATTATGTTTTCAAATAATAAAGCTCTTCACAATTATAAATCATTATGAAGAGCTTTATTAATCTACCAAGGGTTATTTGTGAAATCTCCACCTCTAGCCCATTTCAA
>CAYJEZ010000038.1:0-19900 GCA_964369215.1 uncultured Eubacteriales bacterium | reverse complement strand
GCAAGCAGAATATTTTATGGGGTTTTAGAGAAGAGGATAACCCTTGATTTTTACATAACTAAATTTCTTAGCAATCCACACAGCGTAATTGAAAGCATTGTGAAAGAGATTTTAAGAATAGCCGTTTATCAAGTTTTATTCTTAGATAAAATACCAGATAACGCCATTGTTAACGAGGCTGTTAACATGGCAAAAGAGAATAAAAGAGACAAGCTTGCCCCTTTTGTAAATGGTGTGCTAAGAGAATTATTAAGAAAAAAAGATTTAATTGAGCTACCAAATGAGAAAAGCCTTACAGGGCAAAGTGTTAAATACTCTATTCCTGTTCCACTGATAAAAATGTGGAAAGAGGCTTACGGCGACGAGGTTTGTCAAAGTATTTTAGAAAGTTTTGAGGCTACCTCTAAAATATATATTCGTCTTAACAGCACTAAAAACGAGACTGTTAACGGAATAAAAAAATATGAATATTTAGACCATGCATACGAATATGCTTTAGGTGGAAGTATAACAGATGTAAAGGGTTTTGAAGAGGGACTTTTTCATGTTCAAGATTTATCCTCGCAGTACCTATGCAAAATACTAGACCCTAAAGAGAATGAAGATATTATAGACGTTTGTGCAGCCCCTGGTGGAAAGACTTTTACTATAGCGCAAATGATGAATAATACCGGCAGAGTTTTCTCATATGATTTATACAAAGGAAGAGTAAAACTTATTAGGGCAGGTGCTTACAGGCTAGGCCTTACAAATGTGCTTGCAAGCCTAAGAGACGCCACAAGCGACACTTGTGAAATAACGGGGGCCGACAAAATTTTATGCGACGTTCCGTGCTCAGGCTTTGGCACAATTAGAAGAAAACCCGAGATTAGATATAAAGACTTAGAAGACATGAAAAGCCTTAACGCTATTCAGTACGACATACTTAAAAAATCTTCTAAACACTTAAAGGTAGGCGGTGTGCTTGTGTACTCTACCTGTACCTTAAATCCAAAAGAGAACGGCGAAATTGCCGACAAATTTTTAAGAGAAAACAAAGACTTTCAGCCACTTAAAATAGATATTCCTAAAGGGCTTAAAAGAACAATTAAAGAACCAGAAAATCAGCTTACTATGATGCCTTATAGCACCGACGGATTTTTTGTTGCAAAGTTTATAAAAAGAGGTTAATAATTTGAGTTTACCTGAGAAAAAAGAAATTAAGTCTTTAAGCCTTGAAGAGCTTACTAGAGAGTTTAAAGAAAGTGGACTGCAAAGCTTTAGGGCAAAGCAAGTTTACTCGTGGCTTGTAAAGGGTGTAGATAAATTTTGTGACATGAGCAATTTGTCTAAAGATTTAAGAGAAAAGCTTAATGAGCGCTACTTTGTGGCAAGCTGTAAAATTAAACTTAAAAGAGTGTCGAAGCTTGACGGCACTGTAAAATATTTGTTCGAGCTTTACGACGGCGAGTATATAGAATCTGTACTTATGAAGTACAAGCACGGTTATACCTTGTGTATTTCATCACAAGTTGGGTGTAAAATGGGTTGTACGTTTTGTGCAACAGGCAAGGGTGGCTTTAGTCGTCAACTACTTCCTAGCGAGATGCTCTCGCAAATAACCGAGGCGACAAAAGACTTAGGCGAGCGTATTTCTAACATTGTTTTAATGGGAATGGGCGAGCCACTTGATAATTACGACAACTTACTAAAGTTTTTGGAACTTGTATCTGATGATGACGGTATAAATATAGGAATGAGGCATATATCGGTTTCAACTTGTGGAGTTGTAGATAAAATTTACGACATGGCAGACAAAAAAATGCAAGTTACCTTATCGGTTTCGCTTCATGCGCCTAATGATGATATTAGAGACAAGAGTATGCCAATTAACAAAAGGTATAATGTAGATACACTTTTAAAAGCCTGTAAATACTACACAGATAAAACAGGCAGAAGAATTTCTTTCGAGTATGCCATGATAGACGAGCTTAACGATAAAAAAGAGCACGCCGAGGAGCTTGCTAGTAAGCTTAGAGGCATTTTATGTCATGTTAATTTAATACCTGTTAATCAAACAACCGGTAATAAATATATAAAAAGCAAAAAAACATCTATTCAAAAATTTGCCGATACTTTAAGCAAAAAAGGCTTTACCGCTACGGTAAGAAGAACCTTGGGTTCTGACATTGAGGCCTCTTGTGGACAACTAAAAGGTAAGTTTACGGAAGGAGAAAGTAATGAGAATATTCTTAAAAACGCACCAAGGATTAGTTAGAAGCAGCAATCAAGATGCTGGTGATTATGCTATTATTTCTGATGATTGTGCGTGGTCCGTCGTTTGCGACGGCATGGGGGGAGCTAATGGAGGTAATATTGCAAGCACGCTTGCAGTTGAAACTGTTGTAGAAATGTTAAACGAAAAGTTTAAACCTGGTTTAATGCCAGAGCAATTATATGGTTTAAGTTTGCAATGTGTTGAAAGTGCAAATACTGCTGTATATGCAAAAGCTATGTATGAAGATGGTTTAAAAGGTATGGGAACCACTATGGTGCTTATTCTTATAGATGACGGTCAATTACATATTTCTCACGTAGGAGACAGCAGAGCTTATTTGTGCAGAGCAGGCAAAGTAACACAGCTTACTCAAGACCACTCTTTTGTACAAGATTTGGTTAATAGAGGTGAAATAAGCCAAGACCAAGCGAGGGTTCACCCTCATAGAAACATTATAACAAGGTCTGTAGGCGTTTACAGTATGGTTAGTACAGACTACAATGTTCACGCTTTAGAAAAAGGTGACATAATTATATCTTGTTCTGACGGACTTACAAATTATTTAGAAGACACAGTATTTGAAGATATTATTGCTAATAATAATATTGAAAATTTATGTGAAGTTCTTACTAATTTTGCGTTAGAAAACGGCGGTTCTGACAATATTACAGTTTCTGTTACAGAGATATAAAAGAAGAAAGGAAAAAGGTAAATGAGCGACAGATTTATAGGCAAAAGGCTTGACGGAAGATATGAGATACATGAGCTACAAGGCACTGGTGGAATGTCTTACGTTTATAAGGCTTTTGATAAAAACTCAGAGCGTTGGGTTGCAATAAAAATACTTAAAGAAGAGCTTTCAGACAATGCAGAGTTTTTAAGAAGATTTAGAAACGAGTCTAGGGCTATTGCAGTTCTTTCTCACCCAAATATAGTAAAAGTTTTAGACGTTAGCTTTGGCGACGTAATTCAGTATATCGTAATGGAGTATATTGACGGAATAACCCTAAAAGAGTATATTAACAGAAAAGGTGTTATTCCTTGGAGAGAAGCGCTGTTTTTTACAGTACAAATACTTAAAGCCTTAGAGCATGCACACGATAACGGAATTATTCACAGAGATGTAAAGCCTCAAAATGTTATGCTGTTAAAAGACGGCACAATAAAAGTGATGGATTTCGGCATAGCTAGATTTAGCCAAAACGAGACCCAAACTATGACAGACAAGGCTTTAGGCTCTGTTCATTATATTGCGCCTGAGCAAGCAAGGGGCGAGCACACAAGCAATAAAGTAGACATATACTCATTAGGCGTAATGATGTATGAGATGTTTACAGGCCAACTTCCTTTCGAGGCAGAAAACCCTGTTTCGGTAGCACTTATGCAAGTGCAGGTAGAGGCGCAAATGCCAAGAACAATTAACCCTCAATTGCCTGTAGGTATAGAAGAAATAACTATGAAAGCTATGCAGAAGAAAGTAGCTATGAGGTTTGACTCTGCAAGTGAAATGCTTAGTGACATAGAGTTGTTTAGGCAAAACCCAAACATTGTGTTTGGTTATGATGACTATGCCGAGATTGGCACAAATATGCATATAAGCAACACAGGTAAACAAGATATACATGAAGATTATAACGACAGCTATGAGTATGAAGAAGAGCTTGTAAAATCTAAGCGTACAGCTAAAACTTCTATGGTTATAACTGGCATTATAGCGGCTCTTGCTGTGGCGGTTATCTTTTTTGCAGTAAACGCTGCAATAGATTTTTATAACGACTATACTTCAGAAGAAAGTGATGAGCCTACAGACGAAATATTGTTGCCTGACTTTGTTGGTATGAACTACCAAAACCAAATTCAAGGAGCAATTGAGTTTGATAGTTTTGAATTTAAGGTAGAGCCAATTACCGACACATCAAAAGAAGACGGTGTTGTGTTAAGGCAAAACCCAAATGGTGGAATAACAGTTAAAATAGGAAAAGAGGTAACTCTTTATGTTAACAACTTAGGAAACAGAGACGAGCTTACTTCGGTGCCTGATGTTGTAGGGCTAGACCAAACAACAGCGTTTAACGACATTAGAAACGCAGGGTTTGAGCCTAGTATTCAAACAATAACCGACGACGATACTGCTATAAACTTTGTTATTAGAACAGAGCCTGCTGCACTAAGCTTAGTAGCACCTGGTAGTGAGGTAATAATTTATGTAAGCCAAGGTCCTGCACAAATTCCGGTATCTGTTCCTAACTTATCGGGTGAGTCTTTAGCAGAGGCGCAAGCACTTTTAGAGAGCGCAGAGCTAACTTTGGGCGAGATTAAATACGACGACCAGAGCGAACTGCCTAAAGACATTGTAATAAGCACAAGCCCAGGGGTAGGCGAAACTGTAGAGAAGGGCTCTAAAATAAACATTACGCTAAGCTCAGGAGTTAATTCAGATAAAACAGTTTCAGCAAGCATACCTTTGCCTAGTGCAAACGAGAATGTTAATATTGCAGTTTATAGGTCGGGTGTTTTAGTTCAAGAGGGTGTGGTAAATCCATTCTATGAGGGCACTTATTCTGTATCTTTTGTAGGTAAAACAGGAACAGAAAATATAGTTATCACCTTAAATGGTAACGAGTATATTTATGGTAATGTTGACTATATTGCACAGAGCTTTAACATTACAAAAACCTTTGATTTTACCCCTACTGCAACGCCTGTTCCAGCGACACCTACACCTGTACCGGCAACGCCTACACCGGCTCCGGCAACACCAGTTCCTGCTACTCCTCCACCAACAGAACCACCTAGTGAGGAATCTTCTTCACAAGCACCTTAAGAAAGGCTTTATATGATAGGAAAAATTATTAAAGGCGTAGGCGGTTTATACTATGTAAAAACCGAACATGGCATTACCGAGTGCAAAGCAAGAGGTGTTTTTAGAAAAGATAAAATTACACCCTTTATTGGGGATATGGTAGACATTAGCATAAATGAGCACGGCGAGGGCTTAATTATAGAGATACTCGAAAGAAAAAACTCATTAATTCGCCCTCCTGTATCTAATATAGATAAGCTGTTTATAGTTGTTTCTACAGTTTCACCCACTCCTAATACTTTGCTTATAGACAAATCTATTGCTGTTGCAAGGGTGAAAGATATTGAACCAATAATTGTAATTACAAAAAACGATTTAAAAGAAAACAAAGAACTTGTACAGATTTATTCAAATATAGGAATAAAAATATTTACTGTGTCTTCATTAAGTGGTGAGGGTACACAGAAGATAAAAGAAGAGCTTAGCGGCTGCGTATCGGCATTTATGGGTAACAGTGGTGTGGGTAAATCGACACTTATTAACGCTGTTATGCCTAATTTATCGTTGCAGACAGGGCAAACAAGTAAAAAATTAGGCAGAGGAAGACACACAACAAGGCATGTTGAACTATTTGAGACCGAGGGTGGAGGCTATGTTGCCGATACCCCTGGTTTCTCTACACTTGATTTTGAGAGATTTGAGTTTATTGAAGCAGCCGATATACAATATGGGTTTTGTGAATTTGATGATTATATTGCCAATTGCAAGTTTTCGTCTTGTTCGCACACCTGTGAGAAGGGTTGTGCCGTTTTAGAAGCGGTTAAAGAAGGGGAAATTGGGAAAACCAGAATACAAAGCTATATTGCAATGTATAACGAGGTAAAGGACGTGAAAAAATGGGAGACAAGAAAAAATGTATGATAATAGGCGCTGCTAAGGGCGTCGATAAAAATGTATTTGATGAGTTTAATTTAGAAGAATATTATATTATTTGTGCTGACGGCGGCTTTGAGACCGCACTTGATTTTGGAATTAATCCCGACTACGTTGTTGGCGATTTTGACTCTGTAAAGCAAATTCCAGACACTCTTAAATATAATGTAAAAGTTTTACCTAAAAGAAAAGATGTTACTGACACTATGTATGCAGTGCTTACTGCACTTGGTAATGGTATGAAGCATTTTGTTTTAGTTGGTTGCCTTGGTGGAGACCGTGCAGACCACACAATGGCTAACTATAATGTAATGCTTTATATTACACGAAAAGGCGGTAACTGCGTTTTAGTAGACAATGCAAGCAAAACCTTTTTGCTAAGCGACTCAAGGTTAAGGGTTACAAACCAAATAGGCTGTACTGTTTCGGTTTTCCCGTTTGGTACAAATATGTGTAATGTAAGTTATGATGGACTTAAATACCCACTTCATAAAACAGATTTGATGATGGGAGATACGGTTATGGGTGTTAGCAACGAGATAATAAATTATTATGCAGAGGTAGAGGTTAACGCGGGTTATGCAATGGTTATTGTATATAACGAGCCTTTTGACTACAATTAATATATTTAATAGACATCTATGCTGATTATTGAAGATTAATATAGTTAATTAAGTTAGAAAAAACACCAAAAAACAATTGAAATAAGCTAAAAGTCAAACATTAATTTGACTTTATATATGCGGTTTTTCATTTGGGAGTTGGTAGTGTTTGGGGTTTAATTTACTATAAAATTGCTAGAAACAGAAAGGATAGATTTATCATGAACGATAAAGCTTATTTAAGAGAACTTGCTAAAAAATATGCAGACATAGCTTCTATGCCATTTAACAAAGAGATTATTACCCGTATGCAAAGAACAAATGACTTAACCTCAGGTTTAAGGCCTACTGTATTACTAGATGAAATTCCTTGGCATGAGATGAATATAAATGGAGAACTTGACCTTATTTGCAGTACTGAAGAGGCAAGGCACATGGAGAGGTTTTTCAAGCAAATGCTTTATAGATTCAAGTATATTAAGGCAGATACAGTGTTTTATAACTTTTTTCCTATTATGAAGTCTTATAGCTCAACTGGCATAGGGCTAGAAGTTGAGGAAGATGTTGTAAAAACAGACAGTAGCAACAATATCGTGTCGCACTCTTACCATGATAAACTAGAGACATATGAGGCATTAGAGCAAATAAAAGAGCCTGTTTTAACAGCATACAAAGATAAAGACGAGCTAAATGTTAGTATGGCAGAAGATGTTTTAGGCGACATTCTTCCTACAAAATTAATGGGCTACCAAATTTATTATGCGCCATGGGATCAAATTCCAAGACTTAGAGGTGTTGAGCCTATACTTATGGACATGTACGACAGACCTGAGTTTTTACATGACATTATAAAAAAATACACATCAAACCAAGAAAGTGTATTAAGGCAAATGGAGGAGCTTGACCTGCTAGAAAACGAGTTAACCACTTTACACTGCACACCTGCTCATTCAAACGATTTACCAAAACTTGACGCAGACGGAAAAGTACGCCTAAAAAATGTATGGTTTAGGGCAATGGCACAAATGTTTAACACAATTTCTCCTGATGCACACGAAGAGTTTGAAATGCAGTACATGCGTCCGCTTATGGCTAAGTGTGGCCTTGTTTATTATGGCTGTTGCGAGCCTCTTCACGATAGAATTGAGATGTTGAAAACAGTTCCTAATATGCGGAAAATAGGCGTTAGCCCTTGGGCAGACCTTGAGATGTCGGCAGAGAAAATGGGTGGTGGTTACGTTTATGCACGAAAGCCAAACCCTGCAAATGTTGCACTTAACACCGACGAGGCTGTTATTGAAAAAGAAATTAGAGAGACTGTAGAAATTTGCTTAAAATATGGTTGCCCATATGAGTTTGTAATTAAAGATATAAGCACGGTTTCATACAAACCTCAAAACCTTATCACTTGGACTAACACAGTTAACAAAGTGCTAGATTCTTATTATTGATAGCAGATACAAAATGAGGCAACCATAGTCGGTTGCCTCTATAAAATTAATTTACTATAGCAAAACCCTTTCAAAAATAGATAAAGGAATACTAAAATGAGTTATAAACTAATAAAGTCAGACCAAAGCGCAAGACGTGGAGAGTTTAGCACTGTTCACGGCGTAATACAAACCCCAGCTTTTATGAATGTAGCTACCGCAGGGGCTATTAAGGGTGCGGTATCAGCACACGATTTAGCAAAGCTAAAATGTCAAGTTCAGCTTTGCAATACCTACCATTTGCATTTAAGGCCTGGTGAAGATGTTGTAAAAAGCTTAGGTGGTCTGCACGGTTTTACAGGGTGGAAAGGTCCGATTTTAACAGACAGCGGCGGTTTTCAAGTTTTTTCACTTTCTAAACTAAGAGACATAAAAGAAGAGGGAGTAACCTTTTCATCACATATAGACGGAAGAAAAATATTTATGGGACCTGAGGAAAGCATAAGGATACAATCTGCACTTGGTGCAACTATCGCTATGGCTTTTGATGAGTGTGTTGAAAATCCTGCTACTTATGAATACGCTAAAAATTCATGCGAAAGGACATACCGTTGGCTGGTAAGGTGTAAAGATGAGATGGTTAAAATGAACTCATTGCCTGACACGCTAAACAAACAACAAATGCTTTTTGGAATTAACCAAGGCAGTACTTTTGCAGACTTAAGACAAAACCATATGAAGCAAATAGCAGAGCTTGACCTTGACGGCTACGCTATAGGTGGGCTTGCAGTAGGCGAGACAGCTGAAGAGATGTATGAAGTTATTGAAGCTGTAGAGCCATATATGCCAAAAGATAAAATTCGCTATTTAATGGGTGTTGGCACACCTGCTAATATATTAGAGGCGGTAAAAAGAGGCGTTGATTTATTCGACTGCGTAATGCCCACCAGAAATGCAAGGCACGGGCATGTGTTTACAATGAGCGGTTGCAGAAATATATTAAACGCAAAATACAAACTAGACAATTTGCCAATAGATGAAGAATGCGACTGCCCAGTATGCCAAAACTACACAAGGGCGTATATTCATCATTTGTTTAAAGCTAAAGAGATGCTTGGAATGAGGCTAACCGTAATGCATAATCTGTATTTTTACAACAGCTTAATGGAAAAGATAAGAACTGCATTAGACGAGGATAAGTTCTTAAGTTTTTACGCTGATAATGTTGAAAACTTAGGCAAAAGAATATAAAAATATGCAGTATTTATTTTTATTAGTTTAAATTTAAAAAGATATGGGTAAAATACTAAATAGTTCTTGCAAAATTAGTTAGCTTATGCTATAATTTAAAAATAGTAATGATTATCACTTTGTTAAAAAGAAAGGACTTTTAAAATGTATTCAGTTGTTAATATACACGAAGACCTAGTTTATTTAGGAGTTAACGATAGACGTTTAGAGCTTTTTGAGAATATTTTTCCTATAAAAAATGGAGTAACTTATAATTCTTATTTGCTTTTAGACGAAAAAACTGTATTGCTTGACACTGTAGACGGCAGTGCTTTAAAGCAGTTTAGAGAGAACCTTACTCATGCACTAAACGGAAGAAGCCTAGATTATATTATTGTTAACCACGTAGAACCTGACCACGCAGAGACTCTTAGCGATATAATTTCAATTTACCCTGAGGTAACTGTTGTAGGCAACCTAAAAACTTTTAATATGCTAAAGCAATTTTGCCAGTGTGCTAAAAATACTTTAACGGTGAAAGAGGGCGACGTGCTAGATTGTGGAAAGCATAAACTCAGCTTTTATATGGCTCCTATGGTTCATTGGCCTGAGGTTATGCTTACTTACGACGAAACAAGCAAAACACTATTTAGTGCAGACGCCTTTGGCACTTTTGGAGCATTAGACGGCAGAATTTTTGCAGACGAATACGACTTTGACAGAGATTTTTTAGACGAAGCAAGAAGATATTATACAAATATTGTAGGAAAATACGGCGCACAGGTTTTAGCTGTTCTAAAAAAATTAAACAATATTGAGGTGGACTTTATTTGTCCTCTTCACGGGCCTGTATGGCGAAAAGATTTAGGCTATTTTATTGAAAAACATCAACAATGGGCTAGCTACACACCTGAGAACCCAGACGAGATATTAATAGCTTACACATCAATGTATGGAAATACCGAGAGTGCTGTTAATGCACTTGCTGTTAAGTTATCGGCACAGGGCAAAAAAGTTAAGGTTATGAATGCTTGCAATACAGATAAATCTTTTATTATTTCTGAGACATTTAGGGTAGGGACAATCATTTTAGCTGCTCCTACTTACAACGGTGAGGTTTATCCTACTATGGACTCGCTTGCTAGGGGACTGAGGAAACTTAACCTACAAAACAGGAGATTGTTTGTGGTTGAGAACGGCAGCTGGGGCGCAGTAGTTGGAAGAAAGCTTACAGATAGCTTTGCTAAGCTTAAAAACATTGAGGTAAAGGCTGTTTTAACTATTCGCTCTTCGCTAGATGATGAGGGTTTACTTGACGAGTTTGTTGAAGAGGTGCTTAGCGTTTAGTTTTAAGAACAAAACTAATATAATATAAACTTAATCCACCACAAGTGATTGCAAAAACACTTGTGGTGGTTTTTTACGACAAAAACCGTTTAATAAAAGAAAATAAAAGATATAGTTAAGTAACTTAAAAAACACTACAAAAAACTGTTGACTTTTTTACTTATAGTGATATTATTGAAATAAGGATTAAAATATCCAAATTAATAATTTATTAACTAAAATGTGTAAAAATCATATTTGTTAACAATTTAAACTAATGCGTAAAATAAAGGAGAGGTTAAAATGTCATCAGTAGGAATAGAAATTCGTATTTTGTCTTCGCTTACAAAAGTATTTCATGACGAAGAGCCCAAAGAGTACAAACAAAAAGATAATGAGAGTGTATTAAAGGGCGAGCCATTTATTTTTCAAATTGCATATAAACGAATAGGAGAAGAAGCGGCAAACGGTGGCAAACACTTAGGCAAAACCATTAACTACGTTAGAGTGTGCGATAAATACAAAAACAACGTAACAATAAGAGATGTTAAAACTGTACCTGTAAGGTTCCCTATGGCATTAGACGTAGATAAAGACTATTTGAGAATGACACCTGGTTTATACCCAGACCATTTAAGCGACTTAAGAGGTGGCAATAAAATAACAATATCTGCACTAGCTTGGAATGCGATGTGGGTAGAGTTTTTGCCTGACGATAGTATTAGTGCCGGTGAGCACAATATTGAAATAGACATATTAGACGGCGACTTTAATCTAATTACCACTGTGTCTAATAAAGTAAAAGTTATTGATGCAAGCCTGCCAAAACAAGAGCTTATGTTCACTCAGTGGATACATACTGACTGCATAGCAAGCTACCACAATATAGAAATATTTGGCGAGAGACATTTCAGTTTACTAGAGAAATATATAAAAACTGCGGTAGACAACGGAATTAACATGATTTACACACCGCTTTTTACACCACCATTAGACACAATGGTAGGTGGTTCGCGCCCTACTACTCAACTTGTAGATGTATTTTTAAGAAACGATAAATACAGCTTTAAATTTGACAAACTTGATAGATTTATTGACATTTGCATTAAGTGTGGAGCGCAATATTTTGAGATGTCTCACTTGTTTACACAATGGGGATGCGAGCATGTTCCAAAAATTGTTGCAGATGTAAACTCGGTGCAAAAGCAAATTTTTGGTTGGGACGACGACTCTACAGGAGATAAATATGTAGCGTTTTTAGACGAATTTTTACCGCAACTAAAAGAGTTCTTAAAATCTAAAGGCATACTGAATAACTGCTACTTCCATATATCAGACGAGCCAAGGCTAGAGCATTTAGACAAGTTTAAAGAGTGTGCTAGTATTGTTGCAAAATACCTATCAGACTGTAAAGTGTTAGACGCTTTGTCAAACATAGACTTCTATAACACAGGTGCGGTGCCAATTCCAGTTCCTGCATCTAATCATATTGAGCCTTTCTTAGATAAAGACATCAAAGAGCGTTGGGTATATTACTGCATTAGCCAAGGCGTAAAAGTAAGTAACAGGTTTATTGCAATGCCAAGTTATAGAAACAGAATTATCAGCACTCAACTTTATAAATTTGACATAGCAGGATTTTTACATTGGGGCTACAACTTCTATTACTCACAATACTCAGTAGAAAAAATAGACCCATATCAAGTGGTAGACTCAGACTTCTCTTTCCCTGCTGGTGACCCATTTAGCGTGTACCCGGGTGAAGACGGCCCAGATGAGTCTTTAAGAATAAGAGTATTTTACCAAGCATTATGCGACTTAAGGGCATTTAAACTTCTTGAGAGCATTAAGGGCAAAGAATTTGTAATGGCTATTATTGAAGAGGGTGTAGACGAGCTTTCATTCTCTGAGTACCCAAGGAATGATGATTATTTAATAGACTTGCGTATTAAAATAAATAACGCAATTGCTGAGGCAATAAAATAATATATATATTATAATGCCCCCGCTACTTTAATAATGTAAGGTAGTGGGGGTAATTTAAAAAGGAGGCGTATATATGTTTATTCGTGAGCTAAAGCCAGAAGATGCAGAATTATTTCAAAAAAGCAGGTTAGAAGCACTGCAAAATTCGCCAACAGCATTCGGTGCATCATACGAAGATGAAGTTAATTTACCTACATCTTTTTACAGCGACAGAATAAAAATAAGCACAAGCATATATTTTGCTGCGTTTGAAAATGATAGAATAGTTGGAACAGTTTGCCTTATAACAAATGAAAGGGTAAAAACAAGGCACAGGGCGACCGTTGTATCAGTTTATGTCTACCCAGAGTGCAGAGGGCAAGGCGTAGGTAAAATGCTTATGAGTGCTGTTATTGAAAAAGCAAAAGAAATGGGCTTTATAGAGCAGATAGAGCTAACTGTAGTAACTAGTGAAGAGCCTGCCTTAGCGCTGTACAAAAAAATGGGGTTTGAAATTTACGCAACAGAGCCACACTCATTAAAATATAACGAGAAATATTATGATGAACATTTTATGATTAAAAATATATAAGTAAAGATATCGACAAGTGCAAAACGCACTTGCAACTAAAAACTAATGACTAATAGTGAAAGACTAATTTAGGTTTTAAACAAAAACATTGCTTTAATTTTTTATTGATGTTTAATTTCAAATAACAAAGCATAAATAGTCCTTAACTATTCACTTTTAGTCTTTAGCCCCACGTGTTTTGCACGTGGCTATAGAGATAAAGTTAGGAGTTATTAAATTGAAAGAGATATTGTCAGTACAATATAATATAGAGATTGTAGATATAAAAAAGACAAAGGGTGGATTTGCAGCAGAGGCATATATTGTGAGCACAAAAGATAAAAAATACTTTTTAAAGGCATACGACAAATTAAGGCCCAATACAAATCGCAATGTCTCTATTGTAAATGTTTACACTCCATTTTTATGTGAGATTGCAAAAAGTGAGCTGAAAAATAAAGTTCCAACACCTATATTTACCAAAGACAGTAAGTACTTTTGTGAAGATGAGAATTATATTTATTTATTATATGATTATTTAAATGCTAAAACTGTAGCAGAAGATAAATTAAGCAAAGAAGAGCACGCAATGCTAGGAGAGATAATTGCAAAACTTCACAAATTTTCAATGCCTTACGATAATATTCCAACTAGCATTGTTGAAGATTTCGAGCTATGGTGTAATAATAATCTAAGAGAGTTTGTATGTGCTAAGGTAAAGAACGAGGTGCACGGTTACGTAGAAGAATATATAGATGTATTGAAAAATTTAACTGATATGATAGATGAATACAAAATAAAAGCTAAAAACGAGAATGCAGAATTTGTATTTTGCCATACAGATGTACACAACTGGAATTTGATGAGAGAGCAAAACAACTTGATATTAATAGACTGGGAGGGTTTGAAATTTGCACCGAAAGAAGCAGACTTCTTCTCTTTTCAGGATTTAGAGTATAAACAAGAATTTGAGAGCTCATATAAAAAACATCGCCCAAATTTAAAAATTAACAAAACCATATTAAAGTTTTATAATTTGCGAAGAGTATGTGAAGACGCTTGGGAATATATTGAAAAACTGCTTTGTGAGAGTTTAAACGATAAAGAAAAGCAAGAGACTATTGAGGCACTGCTAGAACAATGTGGTTATGCAAAATATGAAACTGAAAGATTGTAAGTAGGTTTTTTTACAATCTACGAGGGACTGTGACGAAATAGAAATTCTTTGTCTAAAATGACTAAATAATGTAGGGGCGGTCAGCAGCCGCCCGAGGTCTATGGTAGAAATATGCTTGTTTCTTCCCAAAATCTCGGGCGGCCACTGACCGCCCCTACAAAAATTTGTGCATTATTACAATTACGTCACAGCCCCTCGTTAGGTAAGCATATTTATTTAGCTTATTTCTCTTAACCTGTCTATTACTGAAATACGAGAAATCATTTTGTAAATTACAAGTGGAATACTAATTCCGATTATAAGCATTATGGGTAAAGTTATTAACATAGGAGTTATCGTAAAGTTAGCAGTAAAAAACCAAAACACTCCACTAATAACATTGCTAACCATAGGCATAGTAGTAAGTGCTAATACAATAGTTAAAATACCAGTAAGTATGATGTAGCTTATGCTCTCAAAAATTAATGTTTGTTTTAATTGTTTTCCTGTCAAACCTATACTTTGCATTATAGCAAACTCTTTTTTTCTCATTGTTATTGAGGTTAAAACTACATTAAAAAAGTTAAGAATTCCGATAAATCCTATAATTAAGCTAAGAAACATACCAACTGTTAAAAAAATATTTTTAAAGCCAGCAAAACCCTCTGCCAAGCTTTCTCTTGATTCATAATTAAGCGTTGGATTAATTTGCTCTGTGTAGTTTTTTATAAAGCTGTCTACCTCTGCTATTTTATCATCGCTTACGTCAAGCCCTAAGTTCATTAAAAAAAGGCAAATTTCTGCTTGTGGGAACAACTCATAGGGTAAAATGTAGTACTCGGTGTTAGTAAAATGCCTGTAACTCATACTGTTTGGAATAGTAGCTGTAGCCACAACTTCAAAATTTTTATCTGTATATTTTATTAAATCATAAGTATAGATGGGCTCTATGTTACTAAAATCTATTTCCTCCAACGCTTTTTCCAGAGCTTCTTCGTCGTTTTCATATTTGCTGTACATTTCATCTAGCAACTCTTTCGTTTCCTCAAGAGCTTGCGTGTCTTCTACCATTACCCAATCTTCTACAAACCTCAAGTCTATTTTATCTCCTACTTCACTGCTTCCGCTCTCGGGTCTAACGTTTCCGTAGTCGTCTTCGCTATATAAGGCGATTATCCCCTCGGCGATTATCCCCTCGGCGATTATCCCCTCACCTATATCTCCATCAATAAAATTAAGCTTTTCAAGGGCGGTGTTATTCATAGCATAAAGTGTTATATTCTCGTTATCACCGTTTGTAACGTCAAAAACCAGCATCTCTCCACCGTCTACACCATACACCTCACTGCTGTTTTCTACACCTTCTACAGCCTTAAGCATAGCCGCATCTACCTCGCCTATGGCAGATTTATTACTGTAGGCAGAGTAGTTAAAGTAGTCTGTATGAGCGACTAAAAAGTCTGACGAGGACTGCATTTGTAAATATTTATCCATATCAAATCCGTTTGTAAACATAACAGTTATTTGCAAAATAAGTATTGACAGCGAAAGCGAGATAACCACAAATATAAGCTTGCCCTTTGCCCTTGTCATATTTGCCATTGCAATGTTAAACGGTGTCATTCTGCGCTTTTTGCGGACATTTTTTTTAGTGGCTTTAATCTCGGTAAACCTCATAGCTTCAATAGGAGAAACTTTACTCGCTATTTTAGCCGGTGTTTTATAAGAAATCATCAATGTAAATGCAGAGAAAACCGTGCCACCCACAAAAATTAGGGGGTTAGCGGTAAAACCCATAAACTCAAAACTAACCATAGTCATAATCATAGGAGCTATTGCACAACCTACAATGTAACCTAAAATTAAACCTATAGGAATGCCTATAAGTGCAAGTAGCCAAGCGTGCTTGTAAATAATTCTTTTAATTTGAGCGCTTGTAGCGCCTATAGTCTTAAGTAGTCCGTAAAATCTTATGTCGTTCGTCACTGATATTTTAAAAACATTAAAAATAATAAGGTAACCACTGACTATAAACAGTAAAAATAGCACAGCACTAAACATAATTGTTCCTATATCAAAGTTCTCGGCAACTTGCGAAGAGGTATAGCCAAAATTAACGCCGTAATCACGGTAATTCTCAAGTGTTTCGTCGCTGTATTGAAACCCTGATTGCTCTAAAATCGTCTGAATGTCCTTCTCTATATTATAAGAACTACTAAGAAGTACCTCCATATCAATTTGCCCGTAAATAGAATTGCTGTCGCTTGAGGAATTCTCTGCTATAACCTTTTCTACATAACTGCGTGCAGGGTGCAAAAAAGCTATCTGAAAAGCGCTGTCTTTAGGCTCAAAATAACCGCTTAAAATAAAGGTGTCGCTTATCTTTTTTCCGTTTATCGTGGTGTAGTCAATTTTTATTTCGCTACCTATAACAGGCTCTACACCAAGCAAATGCAAAACATTTGTGTCCGCTGCAATTTCTTTAGTGTTCTCTTTAGGCAATCCACCCTCTATAAATTCAGTATAGGTAAACTTCGCATAGCCTGGGTCTATATATTTTATCTCATTTGAGGTTTTAGCAAATTTTTCACCGTCAAGCTCGCCTAAATACTGCGAGACTCCGTAGCTATCTATAAGGCTATGCTCCTTTAAGATTTCTATATCCTCATAGCTTACATTTTTAATAGAGCCATGAGCGTAACCGCCAACAAGCTTAAAATTATATTGCTCGTATGAGTGAATAAATATTGCGCCTATTGTAAAAACAGATGTAAACAACAAAGTGGTTAATGCTATTGCAATAATTGCCACTATATTTCTTGTTTTATTTGCCTTAAAGCTTTTAAACGCCAAATTGTTAATACATTTTTTGTTATTCACTTTATACATTTTTATCACCTACAATCTGCCCGTCCTCAATTCGCACCACTCTGTCTGCAAGCTGTGCTGCTTGCTCGTTATGAGTTATCATTACTATTGTTTGAGCAAATTTCTCGCTTGTTACTTTTAAGAGCGATAATACATCTTGGCTTGTTTTACTGTCTAAATTACCTGTTGGCTCATCTGCTAAAATTATGGCAGGTTTTGATGCAAGTGCCCTTGCTATTGCTACCCTTTGTTGCTGTCCACCCGAAAGATTGTTAGATAAGTTATGAAGTTTAGATTTTAATCCTAAAACATCTATAATCTTATCAAGATACGCTTTATCAACCTGACTTCCATCTAGCTCTATTGGCAAAATAATATTTTCATATACATTAAGCACAGGAACAAGATTGTAATTTTGAAATATAAATCCTATTTTTCTTCTGCGAAAAATTGTAAGTTCTTCATCTTTTAATTTAGAGATATCTTTGCCGTCAACGATTATTGTTCCGCTTGTAGGTCGGTCGAGTCCACCAAGCATGTGTAACAAAGTAGATTTACCACTGCCTGATGTGCCTACCACCGAGACAAATTCACCGTTTGCTACTGTAAAATCTACTCCAGCAAGTGCATTAACTGCAGTTTCTCCCACACCGTAAATTTTTGTTAAAGCTTCTGTTTTAAGAATTTCCATATCCAAAACCTCCATTATAAAATCTGTATCATAGTCTTATCTACAATACAGATTTTAAAGCATAATTCTTTCAAGAATCTGTCACAAGACAATCAATTCTAACAGTTTTGTAAGAATTAATCTCTAATTTATTCCATAGGAAGAAAAATTGAAAACACCGAGCCTATATTTCTCTTTGATGATACTTTGATATATCCACTTTGTTTTGATACTATTTCTCTGGCAAGGTAAAGCCCAATACCCACACCATCATTTGAGTTTGAATTATCAGAACGATAAAATCTTGTAAAAATCTTTGGAAATTCCTCTTCATCTATGCCTATACCGTCATCTTTAATATCTATTTTACAATATATTTGGTAAGCAGTTGCAGAAATTTCTATTTTTGTACCACCGTATTTAAATGCGTTATCGACTATGTTCTCTATCGCTTCTAAAGTCCATTTAAAATCATATAAGCAAGAAATATCTGTTTTTTTTATACATATATTCGGATAATTATGTTCTATATTTTCAAACAGCATATTAATACTTTCCCTCTTAGGGGTTGGTGAAATTGTACCGTTTTCAAGCCTTGATGTTTTTATTAGTGAAGATATAAGGAAATTTAACTTTTGCGCTTGACTTCTCAAAAGTGAATTATATCTCGCTCTATCATTATCGTCCTTGCACTCAGATAACAGCTCTGAGTAAAGCATAATATTAGAGATAGGTGTTTTTGTTTGATGACTAATATCAGAAATAAGTTCATCTATTTTAATTTTTTCTTCTTTTAACTTAGCTTTGTGTGAACCATTTGCCATAAGAAACTTGTGTAGTTTGCTTTCAATAGCCGAAATTTTTTCCTCATCAAAGCTTTCCTCAATAGTTTTTCCCGAAATTGCATTGTCAAGCATTTGATTTAATCTATCTAAAATTCTATTTATTTTAAGCATTTTCATATCACACCACCCAAGTATATCCAATACCATAAACTGTTTTAATCTTATCTGTACCTCTAAGTTTTGCCCTTAATCTTTTTACTGTAACAGATAGGGCGTTTTCGTCGACATATTCACTGCCATCTGTCCAAATTCTATCTACAAGTACAGCTCTTTGCAGTGTAATTCCTTTATTATCGGTTAAAGTTTTTAATAATTTTTGCTCTGTTTTAGATAACTCGATTTGCTTTTTTGATACAAAGTATTCTAATTTATCAAAATCAAATACAAACTCATCTTGGATAAAAACAGTGGACTTTTTTCTATTTCTTAGCTGTGTGTTTACTCTTGCACGTAAAACGGCAAGACTAAAAGGTTTTGTTATATAATCATCTGCACCACTTTCAAGACCAGTTACAATATCGCTTTCAAGGTCATTAGCAGTGAGCAAAATAACAGGTGTGCCAGTTTGTTTTTTTATTGTTTTTAAGAAATCAAGACCTGTTCCATCGGGAAGATTGACATCTAATATTATTAAGTCAAAAACTTGCTTAGAAAAATATTCAGCCCCCTCACTAATTCTATGTGCTTTAAATATATTATTATCATTTGATTTAAGTGCGGCACAAATGCCATCACAAAGTGCAATATCATCTTCAACTATCAATATGTTAATCATCTTTTTTACTCCTTTAAATCTTCTATCAACCTGGTCTTCTGCGGTTTTAAGACTAAGCCAAGTTTTACCTATTTTAACCGCCCCAACAATTCTATCTTCTGCACATAAAAGCGAAATAGTCTTTGATATACACCTCATATTTCAGCCGCTTGCATTGAAGTCATATATTCCACAACATAGTCAAGCCACTACAAAATTACAACAAAACTCTGCTCACATAACCCAATAAACATAGTAAAACAATGGTTTGACTAACAGATTTTGAAAGCATTTATTTGGTGATTTTTGAATTGGTTTGACTATAATACTCCTTTTTCTTACTATATAATTGCATTATATTCTTTTATCGATTCAAAGTCAATTTCAATTAAACAAAAAGCAATCAAGCGATTAACTTGATTGCCTTTGACAATACACATATAAAATTTGTTGAATTATATAAAACTTCCTGTATAATTATGCTGTTTTT
>CAYJEZ010000037.1:0-19915 GCA_964369215.1 uncultured Eubacteriales bacterium | reverse complement strand
CAGTGTGTCAATAAACCCCTATAACAAAAAAGTTGCACGAAAGGGGAGGAATAAAAGGACTGTGACGAAATAGAAATTCTTTGTCTAAAATGACTAAATAATGTAGGGGCGGTCAGCAGCCGCCCGAGGTCTATGGTAGAAATATGCTTGTTTCTTCCCAAAATCTCGGGCGGCCACTGACCGCCCCTACAAAAATTTGTGCATTATTACAATTACGTCACAGCCCCCTCTTTGTCAATACATTGACAAATTCACCTTCAAAAAAGCTCTTCAAATGCAAAAGATTGAGTTTTCTGTGGAAAACCCCTTAGGGCTCTGCCCTAAAAACCCAAATCTTTTGAAAAAGATTTATTAAAACTTTTATTTTTTGTCAAAATAGTTACAAAGCACTAATCTTCTACATATTCAATAATCTCACCCGGTTGGCAATTTAACGCCTTACATATTGAATCTAAAGTCGAAAACCTTATTGCACTTATTTTTCCTGTTTTAATATTTGATAAGTTAACATACGAAATTCCAACTTGTGCAGCTAATTGCCCTAAAGATATTTTTCTGTCTGCCATCACTCTGTCTAACCTTAATATTATAGCCATACCGCACCTCACAAGGTTTCGTCAGATAGTTGTTGAAGTTTTTCGCCATGTTTAAAACAATAATATATCAAAAACAACACTCCTATAATAACCATTTCATACAAATCTATTGTAAACCCGGTGTTTTTATATACTTCAAGAGGTGCAGATGCACCAAACACTAAATCACTCATAAAAGGTTGTGCAAATAAAACTGCAAAAACAGCAATCGAGTTAACCTCTAACATCATTAAAATCAAGCTAATAATGGCAATTATCAAAATACTCCTGCTTACCTTTTCAGAAAAAATCTCTTGCTTTTGCACGCAATCAGATATTCGCTTTGCGCTATATAAAATTACTACTAAAGGTGTTAAACAGATTATCGAAAAAATTTTTGCTAATATTATATACTGCTTAATATCCTCACCATTTGCAAACAAAGAGAAATCTACCTTAGGCAATCCCTCAACGCTAACTGGTGGCATGTTTACATATAATTGCTCTATCTCACTTGTAGGTGTAGCTATTTCAACTACCAGCATAACTATTGCCACACCATAAATTATGAACATTACAGCACATAAAACTGCTAACAAAATATTAACATATTTAGGTATTTTTTCTCTGCCGTATAAGATTTTTTTCATAACAATCCACCCTTTCTTTCATTTAACTCAATTTTACTTACCAAAAGTTACTTTTAATTTCAACTTTATTATATTCTATTTTTTATCGTTTGTCAACTATTATTTAATGTTAATCGATAAATTATTTAATTTATTGTTGTATTTTAAACAATATTAGTAAATTGAATATTTTGTTGTATTTTTTTTAATCTTGTGCTAAAATAGTTAATATTGAACAGGCATAATTTTACATATGTCTAATCGCTTTTTAGAAAGGTGGGTTATTAATGAAGCACATAAAATATGTTAGCAGTATATATGGTATTTCTTTTCTATGTCTATGCGCAATATTTCTTTTTATTTCTACATTTAGCTTTGTAGCCCCTCTTTTTCCTATAAACCCTGATAAAACTCAAGATTTTATTGTTCTTGCTTGGGTCTTTTCATTAATTGCCTTTGCTCTTTTTATTATAGCAATTTTATGTAAATTAATGTCATATAATCAAAAAAAGAGAGATGAGCTTCTTTTAGTTGAGGGAGTAAGCATTATTGGAAAAATAGAAAATGTTAATAAGCAAAAGCTTATAACTTTTTGTTTTAGTCAGCCTTATAAAATAATATATAGTTATTATTTTAACGGTGGAAAATATAGCGGTAAAAGCTATTTAATGTGGGATTTACCAAAATTTAATATCGGTGACTCTATAGAGATTTATGTTGACAATATGGGCAACTCAGTAATAAAACCTCTGCCTAATCAAAATGTTAAAATCAATAATAACTCTCATAGTGGCAAAGTTTTGAACTAAATTCCCACTCTATTTTCAGCTAATTAATGTTTTGCAAAATTTTTTCACAATATATCTTTATAACAGAGGGTAATGCAATGCACAAATGTGCTATTAGCATTACCTTTTTTATTTTATTCTCACAACATTTAATAAGAAAAAAAAGCGGAACGAAGCAGTTAATCTACTTCGTCCCGCTTTTCTATTTAGTTTTGATTATTAAGCTTTTAATCTTAATTTAACTTTTTTCTCTTTTTGTTCACTACTACAGCACTTACTGCCGAAAGAACAAACATTAGCATTACTAAGATTATTGATGAAGTGTCACCTGTTTGAGGTATTGTAGGGTCTGTCGAGTCTTCAGAGTTAAGTACATTTATCATATATATCGAGTAAGTATCTGTGCTAAACTTAGCCATTTTCTCGCTCTCGCTATATGTTGCCTTCTTATCTGTTGTCTTTCCATTCTCTGCTACAAGCATAACTTGAACATCCTCAGCTTTTTCACCTTCTTTTAGTGCATACATAAGCTCTACTGCTACTGTACCTGTTCTAAAGTCGGTAATAAATCTGTCGCCTACTTTTACTAGAAGCTCATACGCTACTCTGCTTCCTATTGTCTCTTTTTGATCTTCTGTCAATACACTTGCAGGCCTAATTATTATTGTTACAAGTTCTCCCTCTGCTTGGTCTAAAATTCTCTCTAGTGCTTTATTGTCATAAGTTGTTGAACCTATGTCAGACGCTACCTCAAGTACCAAGCCTTCATTAATTATATCGCCTAATGTCATTGGGTCAAATGTTATTTCTGTTCCACTTAAACCGGTTTCAGGCAGTACTGTTATTAATATTTTTGGTGTTGTTCCTTGTTTTTTAGCCTCGTCATATACTTCACTAGCAGCTTTATTCATCGTTTTATTTGGTATTTCTTTTATTGCCTCATCTACTAGTATCTCTGAAACTGTAAATCCATCTAAAGTAACAGGAGCATTTACTGTTAAGTCTTTTGTCCATGTCGCTTTTACGGTTACATTTGCACTTGGCATTACCATAGTAGTTGTCGGGCTGTTTGCATCTGTAAATACTACATCAGAGTTTGATGTTGTCCATCCAGCAAATGTATAATCCTCACGGTCTCCCGCATGTATTGTTACTGTGCTTCCTTCTCTTTGTAGTCCGCTTCCATTTGCATTAGCGTTTTCTTCGCTGTCTTCTACATTTAGTGTGTATGTAGCTTTACCTTGTGTGTTACTTACTTTTACTGTATAAGTCTCAGTTTTTCCATCGTCTGAAACTGTAAACACTATGGTATTCTCTATTCCGCCTAAATCTGCTTTTCCTGCATAAATGTCTGCATCTGTATTTGTGTCTGCAGTCGCGCCCTCTACTATTGCTATTTCTGCTGTTTTGCTCTTAGCCATTATTGTAAAGGTTGCATTCTCATCTGTTACTGTTTGCACTGTTACACTTGCATTGTTATCTGCATCAAAGTTTTCAACAGCTAAAGGTATTCCTTGTATGCTTATTGATGATATCTCTGTGCTAGGCACTGCTTGCACTACTTCACCATAACTTACTATAACGTCTGCTCCTTTTTTAGTAAATGCAAAGCTCATAGTTGTAGATTTCTCTCCGCCTAATGTTATAAAGCCTTTATCTGCCGCAGCTTCATCATATGTTTGCATACTTTCTATAACATTTCCTTCTGCGTCTACTAATTGTACTAACAGATTTCCTGTTTGTATTTCAGTTAAGCTATTGTTTAGCAATGTTATCTCTGCAGTAGTTGTAGTTTCGTGTGTTAATTCCTCTGTTATTGTAACAGGTTCATTATCATTCTTCTCTAACAAGCTCATTGCAGTTACTGTTGCAAAGTTATCGTTTAGGTAAACCTCTGCTTGCTCTACAAGTTCGTTTTCATAAGTTGTCTCTATCCAAGCTTTTGCATATACTTCTATTCCGCCTGTAGGTAATTCTGTCAATGGGTCTGGCACTTCATTTCCGTCTTCATCCTTATTTACCTCTGCTAATAGAGTATTCATGTCTAATGACATACTGCCTGAATATGCACCTTTATCTATTAACGCTAATTGAGCATCTGAGCTAATTACCATTTCAGGTACTGAAGTAATAATGCTCTCAGGTGTGTACTCTGGTGATGAGTATAGTGCTACTTTTACTGTTTTTCCACTTCCCTCTAAAGGTATTTCTAATCCGTTGAATAGTACAAAGTTCATATCTCGTACGCCATCTTCTTCTTTAATTATCTCAAATTTTGAGATACCAATGTCAGGATATTGGATATATATTGTTGAGCTATCGCTTGCTTTATCACCGTTTTCAAATGTAGCATTTAGTGTGTAATCAACATTTCCAATAGTATTTCCTAGTAAATAATTAGCATACAAATCTGCTGTTTGACCAGGAGCAACATTTAAATCTTTAAATGTTTTTACTACTGTGTTATCAATTACTAATTCTATATCTGTTATTGCATCTTTACCCATGTTTGTAAATGTAAATCCAATATCAATATCGTCATTTGCTCTTACATCTTCTATGTCTGTATATGCCTCGTCGCTTCTTATTGTGTTGTTAAAGCTTAAAGTTGCACTATACATATCTGTCAGTGTTAAAGCTGTTGGCACTTCTAATATCTCCGTTATTGGGTTTCCATTTTCATCAGTAGTCTCTAATGTTGTTTGTTTAGAGTGAAGTATGTTTGTTCCATAGTCTGTTCCTAGTATTACTGCATTATAGCTATCTGTACCTGTTCTGTATAAATCGAAATGTGTAGGCGATACGTTCTCTGGCATCTCTGCTATTTCACTTACTGCCGATAAGCCTATCTCATTTCCATTTTCAATAAACTTAGCTGAGTTAATTGTATATGTTGATGGAGTTATTTCTTCTGTTACATTTGTATCTGCATTTGTAACTACACTTCCACTCTCTGATATATCTACCCATGCTAATGCTAAATCTGTAATATCACTAGAATTTTGTGAGAATATAAACTCGTTTCCTACTTCTACACCTGAGTTTGCTGTTATTTGGCTTAATACTCCAGGCAATTTACCATTTACAGATGCATTTGCATCTAACGCCATTATTTTAATCTCAGGTATTTCGTAGTCTATGCTTTGCATAATTCCATCTGCATCTGGTGTTTCTTTTGTCTCTATGCTTTGGTTAAACCAAGCAATAACAAAGTTCTCTTCACCGTCTATTTCTGCTGTTGTTAGTTGCACGTTCTCGTTTAACGCATTATCATCTGTTAAGTTAACTATTGTTACACTGTTGTCTCCGTTTAACTCATCATTATTTCCTGCGTCTTCTTTTACAATTGCTGCTGCAACTTCCATATCTTTGTTTACACCTTCAGACTCATCATATGAATACACAATTGCAGCTGTTCCGTCTTCTAGCATATCTGCGCTTATAGACATTACGTTTCCTTTTGTTCCATCATATAATACTTTAGGTGCGCTCCAGCTTGCTCCGTTTGCATCGCTTATTGAGTAAACTACTCTGTCTAGCCCGTCAAACTCTGTTGGGTTAGAGTAATCTGTTGCAGCTACTTCTCTCCATGCTACTACTGATTTTGTTCCGTTTGTAGCTATTACTGGTGATAGGTCTGCTCCTGCATTATCTGTCAGTCTTATTGTATTCCAACTGTCATTTACTGAGTCGTAGTCTGATACATATATCTCTGTTAAGTTCATAAGTTGCATTACTTCTTCGTCGCTTAGTAACGCGCCCTCATTTTTACCGGTTATATCAGATTGTCTCACAAATGCCGCAACCAAATTATCTTTGTCACCGTCAATAGATAGTTGAACATCTCCGTAGCCGTTGTCGCTCACTACTTTTCCTTGGTTATATGTGTTCGTTGTGCCATCTAGTAATGAGTAGTTAACTGTTGTATCTTCAACATTCTTACTTTCCATATCGTCTAAATAAACCATTACTAGTCCATCATCAGATATTAAAGGTGTTGAATGTGGATAGATATTACTCCACTCTTTTGTTAAAAATTTGCTATCACTGCCTTCATCAAGCGCATATGTATCGGTTAATACTATCGGGTCATAGCTTCTTTCCATTAGCTCTTGATAATAACGGGTCTCCCATTGCTCGTCGCCTTGTACATTATAGCTTCTTGGCTCTGCGTCTAAATATGTACGGCTCTCTACTACATTTCCGTAGTCAATAGAGAACAATTCTGCTCCACCTATTGTTACTTGATTTATTGGGTTACCGTTTACCCTGTCATTTCTTAACCATATGTCAGATATTTGGTTCCATTGTCCCCAAGTATCGTTAAAGATTTCAAACTCTACAGAGAAGAACTCGTATGTTTTTTCGATAAATAAGAATTTAAGCTCTGCTCTTAGTCCTACTTTACCTTTAATCAGTAAATCTTGTGCGTTAAGTACTTCTTTATATGCTACATTTGTTGTGCCATCTACATCCATTACAGGAGGAATATAGTAGTCGTCGTCAAATGTATCATCACTTAAGTACGGACGGTTTAACCATCTAAAGCCTGCTATTACGTCCATTCTTCCGAATACACCTATTTTAGCCGCTACAACTGATAAGTCAAATCCTAGTCCGCCAAACACCTCAAAATAAGCTGACAATCTTAACTCTGTTAATATGTCTATACCTTTTTCTGGCTCTGGTAAAATATACTCATCTGATGTTGGCCCTACTTGAATAAACTCATCTCTTGCATAGTATTCTCCACTTTGGAAGTCGGCTGCTATGCCCAAACCAACACCCATTTCAAGTGTCGCTGTAACAGGCACTAGTCCACCTAATAGTGTATTCCATGAATATCTGTATCCAAACCCTGTGTCAGCGCTTAAGCCACCGCTTACAAGTTCCATATTCCATGTGTCGTCTTGTGGGTTATACTTAAACTCTGCCTCAATATAACCACCTAGTGATGGAGGAACGAAAGTAAATCTTCCGCCAGAGGCTGAGCCACCAGCTAATACATCATTCAATTTGCCTACGTCTTCTTGTAATGCTTTCGCACTTTCTCCGTTAAGCATTTTCTTTTTAGCTCTTCTGTTAGGAGTGGTTTTATCTTTATTTGTTGAAGGGTCTAATATGTTTAATGTAACTGTATGGTCTTGCCTACTTTCGTCATAGCCAACGTCTGACTGATTTGCATTTTTAGAGATAATTGCTGTGTATACAAGCGGGTCTGCTGTAGGCTCGAACAATATTTCTACCGGCTCGCCCATTCCAAAAGACAATACTTTTGTTAGCATTGAGAAACCGTCTACAAATGCACTTTCGTGCTCTTGTACATCGCTTTCAAACCCTCCGTCTACTCTTAAATCAGCTATAGTGTCTAAGTTTTTGGTTAGGTCTTCATCTTCTTGTACTTTTACTACGCCCAATAAGTTAATTATTTTTTGCTCGAATGTTATTGATTTATATACTTCGCCTTTTTCTTTTGCTATTTCTGCTTTAATAACTCTTGCATCTTTTTGGGCTAAGTTCATATTAGACATTTGCTCTTGGTCAAATGGTGTAATATTCTCTGTTCTATACATATCTGAGAACTCATGTTTTACCGTTTTAACCTCTTGATTAACCATTGCTCTGCCTGTTTCGTCCACTATGTTTACATATGCTTTAGTGTCGTCTAGGTCGGCATACTGTGCTCCCCACCAGTATATATCCGTATTTAAATGTACTGCTAGGTAATTTTCGCTAGGTCCTACATAATGTATGTCTTTATGAAGTGGTAACTCTACTTGATTATCGTAGTATCCTGTGCTTGAGTACCCTATAAACGCCTCTTCTGTTGGCGCATCTTCTAAGAAGTAAATAAAGTCGCCTGTTGACTCTATATGCTCGATATTTACATTTGGGTCTTCCTCTATTATTATTGGGTATTTACCGTCTGCATATATCTCGAATATATATTTTACATCGTCATTTACTTTTATAGCGTCGTTATGGTCTGCTACAAACTGTGTTATGTCCATAGTTATGCCTATGTGTCCACCTTCGTCGTTGCCTTTTGGTGTCACTGTCATATCTTCATAACCTTTGAGTGTTGGTAGGCTTCCATCAAACGAGAAATACGCCTCTTTTACATACTCGCCATTTACATATACACCTGCACGTACAGTTACATTGCCTGTAAAGTCTTCTCCGTCGTCTGCATTTTTTAAGTATATGTCTGCATATGCTGCTCTTCTAAGCTCTATTAAATTCTCTGGGTATAGCACATTGTATGCACTGTTTTCTTCTCGGCTCTTTAGATCTTTGTTTGCTATTGTTCCAAAATATTTCTCGCCGTTTACATCTGCCTCTAGGTAAACATCGCTTGCTATTCCTGTTTCATCATATATCGCTATTTTACCTTCATCGTTAGACTTACCTGTTTTTGTCTCGCCATCGCCATTTACATACTCATAGTTTACTTGTGCGTTTGGATATGCATCTATTAAGTATAAATGGTCTTCTAGTGTTTCTACCGTTAAATTAACTTCGGCACTATCTCCTGTGTTTGCATGCTCTGCTGTGATTGTTGCCTCTCCGTCATTTAAACCGGCTACTAACATATGCTCGTCTGGCATGTATGCTGCGTTTACTAAGCTTCTTAAGTCGTAGTATGCGCTGTTTTGATATTTGTAAAGTGCCGCTACTTCTGCTTTTTCTTCGTCGCTTGCAACGCTCCACTCAAACTGGTCACTTACTTGTCCAAAGTTATAGTCTGTGTAGTTTGAATGCAAATATGCCTCAAGTTGAATGTTTCTCTCAAGCGCTAATATTTGTGTTTGTGTTTTGCTTGCCATGTCGTCTCTATTGCTTAATGTATAGTTAACGTCATCGCCTTTGTCTATTATGTCGCCTTCTTCATCAACAATATATAGCTCTACTATGTCTTGTGGATACACATACAATACTATGCTGTCTTGGCTTATTGTTGGGTCTGTAGTGTTTTGTGCTTTTAAGCTAATTGTGTATATATCTCTATAGTCGCCTTGTGTTGGTTCCACATTTTTTATAGTAAAGTTATATGTGCCAAAATTTTGTGTTGGCGCTACTGTATCGCTATGTACAACTGTTCCGTTCTCATCTGTTATTGTTAACGAGAATAGACCTTGGGCTCCGTCCCAGTTCTCTAAGCTCCAAGTTAATGCAACTTCGTCTGTTTCATCTGTAATATAGTTGTTAGTTAAATCAGATAATGCTGCTATTACTGGGTTTGGTATAATTGTTATCTCATAGTCTAGCGCACTTATATTAGCGTAATCTGTCTCTAAAGTTGCGGTGTAGTCGCCTGTTTGTGTTAACACATCTCCTGCTACTGCAAAGTTTGTTTTTATGTCTTCACTCTCAAACTCATATACAATAGTATCTGTGTATACCTGTTCGTTTGCGCTATCAAAAATTTTAAGTGTTAGGTTTATTGGTGTTCCCTCTACTGTGTTCTCACTCAAGTTTGATAAGAAATTTACAGAGAACGGTGTTCCTAAATAGCTTTCAATTTTGTCATGTCCGCCTTGTGTTGCTAAGAATGGATGTGAGCCTTGTAACACCTCAAAAGTTACTTCAATCGCATCTCCTGTAGGTATGTGTAGCCCTGCGTTATTAGGCTTAACACTTATTGTTGCTATGCCTGCTTTACCTGCTATTAAATTAATTTTTCTATCTGTTGTGGCGTCTAGCTCTGCTTTTAATACGTCTTCGTCTGAGCTTGTTATCTCAAATGAATTTGGGAATGTATAATTAGCGTTTGCTAAATCTGCTAAGTCTATCATAATATGAGCGTCTTTTGCGTCTGCTCCTATTATGTCGTCAAACGAGAATGTATACCTAGTAATTGTGTCGCTACTTCCTACTACTGTCTCTTTATGCTCTTTCATAAAGCCGTCAGGGTTACTTGCATCTTCCATAGGTAGAACTAAACTTACATCGTCTAACTCTACATATACATGAGGAGGTATTGCAGATTTTGCGTATGCCCTAGGTATTACTCGGTTTGTTCCTGGAGCGGCTCTTAGCTCTATAACTTCAACTAACACTGCTCTATCAGTTGCCGAAATATCTGCTAGCTCTGCTACTCCGCTTAGTTTTGAGCCTAAATGCTCTGCACCGTTTACTGTAGTAATGTCAGTAAACTCAAGAGGTATTGCATCAGAGGTTTTAACATTTCCGTCTATATCTTTATATGTTGCTTGTGCTGCTATTGTAGTTGCTATTGGCACACCTGTACTAGTATCTACACTTGATGCTATTAGTTTTTGATAATCGTTCTCTCCTACTACTACGTCAATTTGCACTTTATCAGGTACTATTGCTCCGCCTACTACTCCCTCTGATAATATTGGGGTTGGGCTTACACTTACAATAGAGTTATTGTAGCTAACTACGTTTGTGTATGGTTCTTCGTCTACATTGTTATTATCGGTAGAACCTGCTTTAGATATTGCCTTTGTTTTGTTATCTAGTGTGTTATCGTAAAGGTCTCTAACATCACTTGATATACTAATCTCATTAAAATAACCCGGAGCATTTTCGTCTATTCTAAAATAAAATACATGCTCTATTTTATATTCATCATAGTATGCCGCCGGTAAAGACTGATGATTAATCTCAACACCGTCTTTTTTTATTGAAACAACAGGGCTTTGACCAAATGTTACAGGCTCTGAGAATGTTACTTTAACAGGAACTAAGTCACCTGCATCATAGTAGTTATCGTTAGGATTATCAATATCGGGCAATCTCATAACTTCTGCTTTTACTATGGTTGGTTTTTTGGTATCGGTAAGTTCTACTTGAACATAGGTATCACTTGCTGTACCTGAATAATAAGGCCATTCATTTGCTGCAGGCATTGTTAAATACACGTCTGCAAAACTATCAGAAGTTACACCTTCATCTCTAAGCCAAACTAACCTAGCTTGGCTTAGTTTAGGCTCAACTATTATCTCTGTGCCAAGTCTTAAAGCTTCTAGTTCATCTTCTGTCAAATCAACATAATACGGGTCACTAAAATCTATATCACTCAAATCGTTTCTGTAAGTGTCGTTAAGTTTACTTACACCGTAGTCAGTATCTGAATCAGTAAAAAAACCTTTGGTTGCATAACTATTATTACTAGAATTAATATCATATTTAGCGAACGCAATGTTGCTATCCATCATCATGTCATATATTGCAGCCATTGACTGGTCTATATTTCCTTCGCCATTTTCACCCTGCCATGAAAATTTATAATAACTATTGCCACTCTCTTCTATTTCGACAATATTGCCATCATTTACTGTGTAGTTAGTTTTATCGTAATTAGGATAAGAAATAAAATCTAAGCTTTTTGTCAAAGTATTAGAAGATTTTTCCGCATCGTACAACATTTCATGAACCACAGTGCCAGTGCGTGCAAATCCTCTGTTTTCAGAATGTATAACCTCTTCACTGCTACCGCTTTGCAATTTTATATCCATATAAACGCCATAAGCATTACGTACACGGAAAAGGTCTTTGTCGTCCGCTCCTTTTAGATGGTAATCTATTGCATTAAACGCACCAAATGGGCTATAGCTATTATAAGCATTTATATTACCTGATGTATATTCGTATGAAAGATTTTGGTCAAAGCTAGCGTAAAGTGCACTATTTGAGTATGAAATCTCAGGGGTTTTGTCTGCATAATTTCCGCCACCACCACTTAGTGTATTAGTATGATAAACAGGGTTGTGACCACTCATATTTTGTAAAAACGGAGTCACCTTAAACCCTGAAAAAACACCCATTCCAATTAATGCCTTAGCTACTGTTGACGTTTCCACGGAATTATCGTTTTTATACCCGCTTTCAGTTATTGTTCTTGTAACAACTTCTTCCCCACCAAATCTATACTCAAACTGTAACTCTTCTGCGTTTATAACATCATCGCATCTTAAGTTAACAATGCCCGCGGCACGAGTATTGCTTGCGCCGACTATATCATGAAGTTGAACTAAAAAATTAACGTTTTCTACATAATTAGCACTGATTCGTACTGTAAAATAAACATTAGTAGTTCCATATCCAGTATTGTCGGTTTGAATCTCAAATGGCCGATTTTCTACAGAAACATAATTTACGCCATCAGTAATAGCTGTATAACCCTTTGCCGTTCCATCTACAGTAGAATATAAACCCGTAACTTTGGAGTTTGGCTGTGCACCTGTAACTGTTACTGGAACATACACTTGTTGAATATTTCCAATAGTCACATTAAAAGAGTTAGATGTGCTAATTGATACCACAGCCTCATGTGCCTTAACCCCAAGCTCGTCCCAAGATTCAGCAGGTAAATCTTTAATAGCGTCAGCATTGCTTATAGTGTTAAGCTCTGGTTCTACCACTACATCTTCTTGCACGCTAAAATCTTCAGGCAACTCTAAATTACCCTCGCCTGCTTGCTCGTTTAAGTTCTCAAGCATAGCAATTTGCTCGGGTGTCCAGTCTTGCTCTGTGTAATATGTAGAGTAAATTCTTGCAACCTCTTTCTCAATCTCTATCATGAGTTTTAGGTCGTTAAGTGTTAGAGGGTAACCGTCTACTGTCACTACTGTTTCTAAGTCAGTGTCAGGCGCATTTACCATCTCCTCTATTTCGGTCAAGGTCATTTCTTTTCCGTCTACAACTATCGCCTCGTCTGGCTTTAAGTTGCCGTCCTCATCCAAAAATCCCAACTCTTCTAAAGTCTCAAGGTAGCCCTCGGCGTCGTCGCCATAATAGCTCTTAAGCTCGTCTAAAAGTATGGTATTTGCTACACTGTCATTTTGTAGTAGCGCACTTGTAAAAGCAAAAGCCTCTGCAGGCAAAGCCGATACAAAAATGGTAACTACAAGTAGCATTGACATCAGTTTTTTAAACATACATGTTCCCCCTAATTAATTAAATAACACAACAATGTGATAATTGTTAATAAGTTTATCATATTTAATTCAAAATTTCAACTAATTTGTCATACAACAGTAACATTTGAATAAAAAATTATTAACAAATTTTGTTTATTATTTTTCTCTTTTAACTATATATGGTTATATTTTATTTTTATAACGCTACATATAGATTTTCGCCTCTTTTTATCAAAGAGAAACATTAACAAAACGACATACTTCTCTTGCAATAATTTACACTTTCTTGGTGTTTTATTACAAAAATTAATAAAATTTCACATTATTTATCAATTTAAGCCCCCGATATACGAGGCATATAAAGGCTCTCTTTTTTTAGTTCTGCTTTTATGTATTTCATCATAATTTCTGCTTTTAAGTCTTTGTACTCATCGTTATAAAACAGGTTGTTAAATTCATTTGGGTCTTTTTCTAAATCATAAAGCTCGCAGTTTTGTTCATACTGAGATACAACCAATTTGTAACGCTTGTCTACATATGCGCGCAAGTTAACCGTGTCTCTCTCGTGGTGGTGCTCGCAGATAATGTGCTCACGCTCTTTGTCTATTTTTCCCTCCCAAACTTCTCTTTGATTAACTCCTGTAAAGCTGTACGGAATATCAATACCGCAGTAATCAAGCAAAGTTACAGGTATGTCTATAACGCTCTGTAGGGCTTGGCTTCTTTTATTTTGTGGTACTTTACCCTTTGCACTCACTATATAAGGCACTTTAATTGCGTCTTCATACATAAAAGGACCTTTAGCCACTAAGCCGTGTTGCCCTACATAGTGCCCATGGTCTGTAGTGAATACTATAACAGTGTTTTCAGTAAGCCCAAGCTCGTCTAACTTATCAAGAATTTTTCCTATATACTTGTCCATTAAGCTAACCATTGCATAGTAAACAGCAAGGTCTTTTCTTAAACTCTCATCGGTATTATTAATATGAGAGTGACAACCGTGAAGACCATATCCGCTCTTTTTATATTTTGTAAAATCAGGGTTTTTCTCTTGGCTAAGCTTATGAAAATCAGTAGCTGTAGCTAGTTCGTTATCATTAATTTTAGGTAAGGTAAGCTTATTGGGGTCGTACATGTCTACCCATGGCTTTGGCACAAAGTAGTCAGGGTGCGGGTCAAAAAAGCTTGCCCAAAGCATAAATTGCTCGTCGTTTTCTTTATAACTTTCAAGCAGAGTATTAGTCTCGTCGGCTATCCAAGTATTGTAATGAAATTCTTCAGGAATGTCCCACACATATTTTTGCTCTTTGTCCATAGTTCCTGTAGGAGCCACAAAGTAATCTCTCCAGTTTTTACAGCCTTTTTCTTCTAGCCATATTGCATAATGTTGCCCAACATGCGCTTCGTTTGTATGGTTTCTTGCAAGCTTTATTGTGTCAAACCCATAAAAGTCTTCTTTATAGTTTTTCCAAAACTCTAAGTCTTGTAAGGTAGGGTAAGCCTCTATAGACGGGTATTCATCTGTAGAGCCCAATGGCTGAAAATGAGCCTTGCCCACCAAGGCAGTCTTCATACCTTTTTCATGCATTAAGTCTCCTATAGTTATGTGGTTTTCATCAAGCTTTGTTCCAAGCGTCCACGCACCATGTTGAGAAGGATACTTACCTGTTATCATAGTTGCCCTTGTAGGTGTGCAAGTAGGGTTTACTGTATACGCTCTGTCAAATGTTGTTCCCATTTTGCACAGCCTGTCTAAATTAGGTGTGCTTATCTCAGGGTTGTTAATACCTAAAGTGTTAAAGTGTTGTTGGTCTGATGTTATAAATAACACGTTCATTTTCTCATTCATAATTATTTAGTAGCCACATATTTATGACCATGTCATGGTTTCCGCTCAAAACTGAAATGAAAATTTTAAGCCATCACCCGTGACCATCCTTTCTTTATTTTTGAAACTTATATACACTTACATAATACGAGCCGTACTTCTCCCCCTTTTCTGTTATAAAGCAAGCCTCAAGCACTGTGTCATGCTCTACTATTTCTTCAATCTCAAAAACTGCATTTACGTCATTTTCTTCTATGTCTTTTTCATATATTTTCCCATCAATGCTAATCATCGCCGACTTAAACTGTGGATAACTAAACTCTACCCTTGGCACATAGTCTGCAAGCTCTCCAAACTCCTCTTTTGTAATAAGTTCATTTATGGCTTTTTTCGCCTCTTCAGGCCAACGAGAGAGCGTAAACTTGTATTTGCCGTCGCTGTCAAACCTCACATTCCATTTGCCACAATTTTGAAGTGCTTTCGCCACTAAACTTTGGCTCCAAGCTGGCATTCCCACCTCAGACATATCCATGGCATTTAGCGAGGTAGGGTTCTCTTTTTCATTACCTAAAACTATAGGCGTAACCTCTATTACTTCGTCTAAAACCTCGTTCCACCACTTCTCATGCGCCGCCCTCATAGACTTCACTATCTCTGGGTTGTCCTCAGAAATATCGTTTTGCTGAGATGGGTCAAGGCTTACATCGTAAAGTTCTTTTCCAAAAACTAACCTGTACTTGTCTCTTAAAACAACGTTCTCCCATTTTTCAGGTATAAGCGAGCTTTGCCTGTACTGCAAAAACTCGTCTCTTAACGGCATTTGCTCTCCACTAAACACCCTGTTAAAGCTCAAACCATCTATTTTTATATCGCTACTGTAATTTAAGCCGCAAATCTCTGCTAAAGTAGGGAAGATATCGGTGTGCATACAAAGCTCGTTTGTCTCACCGTTTACTATTCTTCCGTTAGGGTACCTTACAAAAAAAGGAACTTTGTGTCCTCCGTCATAGTAAGAGGCTTTCATTCCTCTAAGCCCTGCATTGTAGCCCTTTTCGGCTAGCCCTGTTTCACTGTTTAAAATAGCACTGCCAGAGCTTCCGTTGTCGGTCATAAATATTAGTATGGTGTTATCTTCTAAATTATTCTCTTTTAAAAAATTTCTTAAGTCTCCAAAATTTTCGTCTATATTTGTTATCATTCCGTAAAAGTCAGGGTTAGGTATATCTTTGTTGTCACTGTACAGCTTTGTATAACGCTCTTCAACTAAATAAGGGCTGTGTGGTGCGTTTGTTGCAATATAGGCAAAAAAAGGCTCTTCTTTATTCTCATTTATAAAGTTTTTAGCTTGCTCAAACCATACGTCTGTGCAATATCCGTCATACTTTTTAGGCTTAGAGTTTTCATAGTATGTATCGTCAAAATAGTTGTTTCCCCAAAAATCAGGAGTTTGCCCAACTCCACCGCCTTTGTGCGCCACCACTCTGCCAAAACCCATGTCTTCTGGGCGAGAGGGGTAGTTGTCGCCCATATGCCACTTGCCAAACATACCTGTTTTATAGCCGTTATCCTCAAAAAGATTACCTATTGTATACTCTCCTATTTTAAGTATAGAACGCCCCCAACAAGTAGCCCAAACTCCGTTTCTTAAAGCTCGTCTACCGGTCATTATTCCACCTCTAGTAGGTGCACATAATGGAGCTACATGAAAGTCAGCGAACCTAAAGCTATCTTGTGAAAACTCGTCTATGTTCGGTGTTTTTATGTAAGGGTTACCAGTACAGCCTAAGTCAGGGTAGCCTTGGTCATCTGTAATAACAATAACTACATTAGGTTTTTTCATATTCAACCATATCCTTTCTTTTTTAAATTTAGATGCAATATTGTTCTATTGTACACCTTTTTACTCGCATATTGCAATAAAAATATTTACAAATTATTATTTTTTTATACATATAGCTATTCAAATTGAAAAACTAACGCATGGGGCTGTCGCATTAAAGATATAATGCACAAATGATATGGCAGATTTGTAGGGCAAGGGCTCTGCTCTTGCCGTGGTTATAATATAAATCTGCATTTCGGCAAGAGCAGAGCCCTTGCCCTACACCATAACATTGTTCATATTCACCACTGAACGTCTTAATGCGACAGTCCCTTCTGTAGTGTTTTCTAAATTGACTGGCTATAAAAGTAAAATATTTCTTGTACATATTGTAATTATTATTTTTTTTTGCTACAATAATCCTGTTTATTATTTATCTTAATTAATGAAAATATAAAATAGCAAGTTATTGCTAAAATAGCAAGTTATTGCTAAAATAGCGAGCAATCGCTAAAATTAGAAAGGATTGACCCATATGAAATTAGGAATGAGCAGCTATTGCCTTACACCGGCACTGGCTAAAGGCGAGAAAACCATTTACGACATTATCGATTTTGCAGTAGAGCACGGCTGTGAACATATAGAGTTTGTGCCGTTTCATCTACCTTTTGTAAGCGAGGCAGGCGATATAGACCACGAGCTTATTAAATCTGTAAGAGACAAATGCGAGAGTGTAGGTATTGAGATTTCTACCTACTCAGTAAATGCAGACCTACTTAAAACAGATAAAGAAGAACTTGAGGCTGAAGCAGCTAGAGTAAAAAAACATATTGACGTAGCTTTTGAACTAGGTTTAAAAAGAATGCGTTTTGACATTGCGTCTTTCAGAAGACCTTTTTCAACAAACACTGTTTTTAATTTTAACAAAGAGCTTCCTCAAATGATTGAAATGGGTAGGCTTTTATGTGACTATGCCGCAGAGAAAAACATTAACATAGTTATGGAAAACCACGGATTTTTCATCAATGGCTCTGAGCGTGTTTTAAGGCTAATTGAGGGAGTAGACAGACCCAACCTAAAAATGACAGTCGATATAGGAAACTTTTTATGCGTTGATGAGAACAGTGCAATAGCACTTAAACGTTGCTTGCCTTTTGCAGAGATGATTCACTTGAAAGATTTTTATATCAGAGAGAAAAAAAGCTTACCGGGCCAAACAGAAATGTTCAATTGTGGCATGGGCAGCTGGTTTGAGACACTTGGCGGTAAAATGCTACGAGGCTCTATTTTGGGGCAAGGAGATATCGACATTGCAGAGATTTTATCAATAATTAAACATTCTGATTTTGACGGTTATGTATCTCTTGAATTTGAAGGAATGGAAGATTGTGTGCAAGGTACAGAGATTTCTCTTGCAATGGCAAAAGCTCTTTATGAGAGTGTATAACTTATAATATTTTTATTATATACAATGAAAATGTAGGGGCGACCATATTGCGAACAAGTTCGCATTGTCGCCCCTACAAATCTGCCATATCATTTGTGCATTATGTCTTTAATGCGACAGCCCCTTGTTTCTTTATCGGTAACTATAGTCAAACTTTGATTTTTAGATTTTGCAAGCATTTATTTGATGATTTTTGAATTGATTTATACCGTCTTACCGGGTAAATTTCCTAAATTATTATTGTCTGCTCCGTCAGGTAAAGACCTTAAATACTCACTTCCATTTCTCATCGCTATTGCAACACCTTTAATTCCACCTTGCTTAGCAAGTGCAATTCCCTCGCTTTTTGAGAGCATCGAACCACCCTCTAATTCATAGCCTGTAACCTTTCCGCCTTTTTTTATAAGGTTAACTATGCTTTTTGCGTCTTTGTTTGCGACTGGTGTCATGTAGTTTATATTTTTTGGTAAATTATTCATTTTAATTATTCCTCTCTTTTATAATGGTGTTGTTAAGTTAAACTGATAAAAATTTTGCTGTTTTCTTTTTCCTCTAATAGTTAACTAATTAAGAAAACACTACAGAAATAAAGCAAGAAGCTTTAAGCTATGTGTTTTTTGCTTTAAAACTGTTAGTTTTTCAAGTTTATTTACTATATTATGCTAAAGCCTTGGAGTGCGAGGAAAAATTATAAAGATTATTTTCAATATTAACTTAACAAAACCTAATTAACTTGGCAGTATAAACAAAGTTTATTATAGAAAACTGCCTTTTTTGTTTGATTGTATTTTTTACTTTTTATTTTAAAAATATACATCAAAAGATATTGTAAATTATGTAAAAATAGGGTAATATATAAAAAGGTAATTATGTTTGCAATACAAGCTACTTAGCCACTAAAAGAAAGGAACGTCACTTATGCAATCACAAGAAAAACTTCAGCTTAAAATCACCGCAGCAAAAGTAAGACTGGGAATTATTGAGGGAGTGTTTAATGCAAAATCAGGTCATCCGGGGGGCTCGTTATCAGCCGCCGACATTTTCACTTATTTGTACTTTAAAGAGATGAATGTAGACCCAAAAAATCCAAAATGGAATTTAAGAGACAGATTTGTTTTATCAAAAGGCCACTGCGCGCCCGGTCTTTACTCTACCTTAGCACAAAAAGGCTTTTTTAGCCCAGACGAGCTTAAAAGCTTACGCCACATAGGCGCAATGCTTCAAGGTCACCCAGACATGAAAGGCACACCAGGCGTTGATATGAGCACAGGTTCACTAGGCCAAGGTGTATCTACAGCTGTTGGAATGGCATTAGCCGCTAAAATAGATAAAAAAGATTACAGAACTTACTGCCTATTAGGCGACGGAGAAATAGACGAAGGACAAGTTTGGGAGGCGGCAATGTTTGCCTCGCATAAAAACCTTGACAACTTATGTTTAATTGTAGACTATAACGGCTTGCAAATAGACGGCCCTATTAGCGAGGTTGCAGGCCCTGAGCCTATTGATGCTAAATTTGAGGCGTTTGGCTTTAACGTTATTAGCATAGACGGCCACTGCTACAACGAAATTGAGAGTGCTTTTAATGTTGCTAAAAACACAACTGGCAAACCAACTGCAATAATTGCAAAAACAATAAAAGGCAAAGGCGTTTCTTTCATGCTTAACAATGTTAATTGGCATGGTGCAGCACCAAACAAAGAGCAATACGACATAGCAATGAAAGAACTTAGCGACAACTTGGCACACTTAGAGGAGGTTAATACAAATGGCTGATAAAATGGTAAAAGCAACCAGAGAGAGCTTTGGAGAGGCACTTTGCGAACTAGCAAAAACAAATGAAGATATTTTAGTGCTTGACGCCGACTTAGCGGCTGCAACCAAAACAGGTGTGTTTAAAAAAGCGTATCCTGATAGATTTTTTAACTGCGGAATAG
>CAYJEZ010000036.1:0-20509 GCA_964369215.1 uncultured Eubacteriales bacterium | reverse complement strand
AGATTAACTAAGAACTAAGAACTAATAGTGAAGAACTACGGCGTGGCTTCGCCACAGGGTTATGCTCATTTTGTATATGTTGAATTATAATAATATTTTTCATTACTTTAGCACTCCTTTAAAACTATGTCGTTCGTTATTTCGAGTATTCTTGCTTTGGAGGGTTATTATAAAGTGAATTTGCAAATTCTGCACCAAACCAACCCTCTCCCTCATCAATTCTCGGATAAAGAGCTTTAAGCATATTCTTGTCTTTTTCAGATAATTGTTCAAAATCTTCAATGTTTCGCTCATACTTAACAGCAACATATTTATCATCGTCATCATTGCGTTTAAATACGCCTATAATTTTAATGCTTATTTCATCACCCAAGTTATAGTGTTCATCTGAAACTAAAATCACATCTAAATGATGATTTGGTGGCGTTCCACTTTCTTTTATCCACCCATAAGGAAAAGTACACCCTCTCGCAAGACCTAAGTAACCCCATTCAGTTTCTTTAAACGAATTTGTTTCAGGACAATAAATCACCCTGTTTTTATAATCAGATGTTTGCTCGACTACCATTGTATATTTCATACTAAATCCTCCCATTATATAAATAATCCGCATAAACTCTTATTCTATTATACAAAACTCTCAACAAACAATCAATGTTAATGTTGAATAAAAAATCAACATTCAACTAAATATATTTAACACTCACCACAAATAAACAATAGACTAGTGCAAAACGCACTTGCGACTAAAAACTAATGACTAATAGTGAAAGACTAATTTAGGTTTTAAACAAAAACATTGCTTTAATTTTTTTATAGATGATTAATTTCACATAACAAAGCAAAAATAGTCCTTAACTATTCACTTTTAGTCTTTAGCTCCACGTGTTTTGCACGTGGCTAATAAAATAAAGAAAGGTGATAACTATGCCACTTTCAAAAGTTAGAGACGAAATAAACGCCATAGACAAAGAACTTCTTCCGCTTTTTATTAAAAGAATGAAATGCAGTGAAGAGGTAGCCGAGATTAAAATTGCTAACAACATACCTGTGCTTAACTCTACAAGAGAAAAAGAGATTATAGAGAGCATTAAGGCACGTGCCACAGGCTACGAGAAAGAGGCGGAGTCTCTTTACAGCTTTATTATGGCTCTTAGCAAAAACAGGCAAAACGAGCTTTTCTCGGCAGAGGAGAACTACTTTACAAGGCTTATAAAAGGCTCGGCAACTACTTTTCCAAGTAGCTCTAAGGTTATTTGCCAAGGGGTAGAGGGCGCGTACTCTCACAAGGCGGCAAGCGAGCTTTTTCCTAACAGCGAGCTTATGTTCTGTCCTAAATTTGAGGAGGTTTTCACCGCTTTAGATAATGGTGTTTGCGACTTTGGCGTTATACCTATGGAGAACTCGACTGCTGGTTCTGTTACAGAGACCTACAACCTAATTATGAGATACAGATACTACATAGTGGGCTCGTTAAAGCTCAGTGTAAGCCATTGCCTAGCAGCGAAAAAGGGCAGTGATGTAAAAAAAATTATCTCTCACCCACAGGCGCTTATGCAGTGCGATAATTTTATTAAAGACGGTGGTTTTATAGCAGAGGAGTTCTCTAACACAGCGGCGGCAGCGAAATTTGTTAGCGAGACTAGCGACATGAATATAGCAGCTATATGCTCTAAAGATGCGGCGGAAAAATACGGCTTAAGCATAATAAAAGAGGGAATTCAAGACAACAAAAACAACCACACAAGGTTTGCCGTAATTAGCAAAAAGGCGATTTTGCCAGAGAATGCCGATACAATCAGCCTTTGTTTCTCTGTGCCTAACGAGGCTGGTAGCCTTTACAAAGTGCTAGAGAGATTTTGCATGGCAGGGCTTAATTTAAGCAAAATAGAAAGCCGCCCCATAGTAGGTAGCGACTTTGACTACGACTTTTATTTAGATTTTAAAGGCAATATAAGGCAAAAAGAGGTAAGCGCAATTTTAGCCGAGTTTAAAAACGAGCTTATTAGATTTGACTTTTTGGGGAATTATGTTGGGCTGTAGAGAATTAAACAAGTTTATTAACTATATAAAGCTACTAAAATCGGTGAGAATCTGACTTTAGTAGCTTTAAACTTGCCAATTTAATATTAAGAATCAAGTATTTCACAAACGTTATCAATAATCATCTCTTGCAAATGGGTAGGAAATAGATTTACCTTATAAAAATTTCCGTCTCTTTCTCTCTCTTCTTGTGTTATCCCCTCAGAAGTTCCTTTTTCTGAGGGCACTTTATTTTTACCGGTCTCGCTTAGTTCTAAATAGCCTAAATTTAATAGCCAGTTAGCTATTTTATACGCAGAGATTTTTGTGCACTCATAACTCTCAAGAACCTCGTTTATATTACGTGCAATTAAGCTAACTTGCAAAGGTTTGTCCTCTATTTCAATTTCAGCAATAATGTCTTCACTTGGTAAAACTAAGCTTTCTAATCTCTTTTTTTTAGCTTCTTTTTTATTTATTTCAATGCCGTGTTCTACACAGTAATCTAAAATCTTTGTTGTAAACTCTTCGGCATATTTTTCACACTTCTGCTCGCCTACACCAGACACTAACCTAAACTGTTTTTTATCTGTAGGCATTTTTTTGCACATATCTATCAGGCTAGAGTCACTAAATACCACGAAAGACGGAACACCTTGTCTTTTAGCAACATCAGACCTTAACGCTCTTAATAGTTCAAATAGTTCCGACTTATCCTCAGGTAAAGCCTTAGGTGTAGGCGCTTGCTTAATTTTTTCTTGCAACAGCTTAATTTCTATCCTGTCAATATCCCTTAATATATTTAAAGATTTTGCCGTGGTTATTATAGTGGGGTACTGCCCTGTGGTCTCCTCTAAATACCCCTCAGACACCAAGCTGTCAATAACTGTTCTAAGCCTTTGCCCACTAAGTTCGCTAATTCCGTATGTAGATAGCTTATCAAATCCGAGGTCTAACACTTTTTTATTTTTGCTTCCTTTTAATACATCAATAACCATTACTTTGCCAAAACGCTCTCCCATTCGCTTAATGCACGATATAATTTTTTTAGCCTCTAATGTTACGTCTATAACCTCAAAACTTGTATTACAATTGCTACAGTTACCACAATAAGCCTTTGGTTGTTCGCCAAAATATCTCAATATTTTAGCCCTTAAACATTCGGTAGTAGTAGAGTAGTAAGTTATATCTCTAAGTCTTCTATACTCCTGTTCTTTAAGAATTATAGCAGTTTCTTCGTCTATATCCTCGTAGTTATTTTGGTCTATTAAAAATTTATTTATTACAACATCTTGCCCATTATATAGCATTGTGCAATAAGCAAAAGAGCCGTCACGCCCCGCTCTTCCAGCCTCTTGATAATAACTCTCCATGTCTTTTGGCATATTGTAATGCACAACATAATTTACATTAGATTTATCTATGCCCATTCCAAAAGCATTTGTTGCAACCATAATATCTATTCGGTCGTATAAAAACTCGTTTTGGAATTTAATCCTGTCGTTTTGTGTAAGTCCTGCATGGTATTTGCCAACTAAAATGCCTCTGCTTATAAGCTTTTCATATACTTGCTCAACCGTTTTTCTGGTTGAGCAATAAATAATACCACTTTTATCTTTACGCTCACTCAAAAAATCCATTAAATCATAAAATTTGTCAGAACTTTGTTTCACCTCAAAATACAAATTCTCTCTATCAAAACCACTTACTACTACCAATGGGTTTTTAAGTTGTAGAATTTTTACAATGTCTTCTTTTACCCTTTGCGTAGCAGTCGCGGTAAAAGCAGATATTACCGGCCTGTAGTCAAGCTTATCGATAAAATCAGGAATTTGTGCGTAGCTTGGTCTAAAGTCTTGGCCCCATTGAGATATACAGTGTGCCTCGTCAACTGTTAGCATAGCTATATTAGAGTTTTGTGCAAAACTTAAAAAGCTGTCTGTCAAAAGTCTTTCAGGTGCTACATAAATTATTTTATATTTGTTATTTGAGGCATTGTAAAGTGCGTTTTCTACTTGTCTTGGGCTGAGAGAGGAGTTAATGTAAGCCGCACTTATACCTAAGTTTATAAGGGTTTTAACTTGGTCTTGCATAAGAGAAATAAGAGGAGATATAACTATAGTAATACCATCTTTTACTATTGCAGGAATTTGAAAGCATATAGATTTACCTGCACCTGTAGGCATTATTCCTAGGGTGTCTCTACCGCTCATTATATCGTTTATTATATCTTCTTGAGCATCACGAAATTGCTCGTAGCCAAAGTACTTTTTTAAAACATCTATATACATATTAATACCTTTCTGTATTAAGCTTAAAATCACATATTAAATTATACTACTAAACAAGATAAAAAGCTATAGTTAATTAACTTAGAAAACACTAGAAAAATTAAGTAAAAAAGCTTTAGTCTATGGTTTTTTTGCTTAATTTGTGTTAGTTTTTCAAATTTGTTTACTATGCTATTGACAATGTGTAAAAATAGTGTTACAATAACCGTACTAGATTAGATAGTACGGTTATTGATGGTAGTATAGAAGAAAGGTGTTGATATTATGGAAGAACAAAAAGTAAATAAAAAAATAAGTGGCAAGCGAATATTAATTATTACGGCAATTATGGTTTTGGTGTTACTACTTGCATTTATTCCACTTTGGTACATTAATAATGACCCATACAACGCTGCTGGAATGGAGATAAGAGTAATGGACGGTATAGAAGAAGTACAGGTAACTGAGAACTCTGTAAAAGGGTTAATAGGCACTTCTCATCCATATGAGGCACAGATAGAGTTGCCGTGGGGGCAAGATATATACTTTCCTTTCTCTGAAAAGCAAGAGAGTTTTGTCATAGACTTATATAATACAATGCATAAAGAGCAAGATATAATATGGGATTTAGGTGCCTATGGCTATATTTATGCTACATTTACCTTAACAGAGCAAAACTTAGAGCTAGTGTTTAGTGGAGAGTATGAAGAAGATGGTGAGCAAAAACAATACCACACAAGCTATGAGTTTGTTGTGCCAAGTGGGTTTGAGTTTGTAATAAAAAATAATAACACTGTAGTGCTTGAGTAATAAGTATATTATTAAAAAGAAAAGGAGGACATATGATAAATATTGATTACAGAATAAGTGAGCCCATTTACGAGCAGATTTGCAACGGGTTTCAGAATTTGGTTCAGTGTGGAGCACTTAAAGAAGGAGACAAAATACCGTCGGTAAGAGAGCTTGCAATGAGTTTGTCGGTTAACCCAAACACTGTGCAAAAAGCAGTTATGATTATGGAGGCAAAGGGGTTAATTTACACGGTAAAAGGTAAAGGTAGCTATATTTCTGATAATATTGATAAACTAAAACAAGATGAGTTTAAAATAATTATGGCTGAAATAGGAAAGTTTATTAAAAAGCTTCAGTCTATGAATTTCAGCACAGAGGAAATAAACGAAGCTGTTTCTAAAGTGCTAAAAGAGGAGGGTGTTTTATGATAACTGCTGAAAATGTAAGCAAAAGCTTTGGAGATATTAAAGCGATTGACTCGATGACAGCTCAAATAGATAAAGGTAGTATTTACGGGCTTATTGGCTCTAACGGAGCTGGTAAATCTACATTTATGCGAATGGTTGCAGGAGTATATAAGCCAGACAGCGGTAGAGTGTTGCTAGACGGCGAGGTAATATTTGAGAATGAGTTACTTAAAAGCAGAATTTTTTATATATCTGACGAGCAATATTTAAAACCAAATTTTAATGCAGAAGAGATAAGAAAGTTTTATACAAACTTTTTTCCTAGCTTTGATTTACCAAGGTACAACAAGCTTATTAACGCATTTGGTCTAAAAGAGACAAGAAAAATTAAAACTTACTCAAAGGGTATGAAAAAACAGTTGTCTGTTATATACGCCTTATGCTCTGGCGCTGAGTATTTACTTTGCGACGAGACATTTGACGGACTTGACCCAGTGGCAAGGCAAACAATTAAAGGCTTACTTGCAGACGACGTTATTCAAAGAGGCTTAACTCCAATTCTTGCCTCTCACAACTTAAGAGAACTTGAGGATATATGCGACCATGTAGGGCTAATGCACAGGGGCGGAATTTTATTCTCAAAAGACTTAAACGAGATGAAACTAGGTATTCACAAGTTCCAATTCGTTTTAAGTGAAGAACAACCGCTCGACTTCTTAATGCCGTTGTCAAGGTACAACACAGGCTCTTTAAAAACTGTGGTATTAAAAGGTAACAGAGAAGAGCTTACAGCAAAGCTTAACGCGTTAAACCCTGTGTTTTTAGAGGTGCTACCTCTTACACTTGAAGAGATATTTATTACAGAAACGGAGGCGAAAGGTTATGACATCAAAAAACTTATTTTATAATTATTTTGTATCAAGTTACAAACGTTATGTTTGGTCGTTCTCGCTTTCTTGCTTGCTTTTCTTCTTAAGTATAATTTTACCGGTTACAATGTGGATATCGAATACATCAAGATTTGAAACAGATGATTTCTCGGTATTAGTAGGCTCTGGGAACCTAGTGGTAAAATGGTTGTTAATATTACTTCCGATAATAATGTCTACTTCTGCTTTCTCGTTTATACACAATAAAAGCAAAACAGATTTATTATTAAGCTTGCCTATTAGCAGGGGTAAATTATTTTTATGCGAGTATGTTTGGTCTGCAAGTTCAGTTTTACTAGGCTATATAGCCTGCATATTGGTATCTGTTGGTATAGTAGGTGCAATGGGTTATGCGCCTGCAATAAGCTGGGCAGACATTGGCATTGCCTTAGCTGAAGGATTTGTATATTTTAACATTATATATGTTGTTACTGCAATAGCGGCAATTCTTTGCGGAAATACCGTAATAGGAATTATCATATCACAAATCTTTTTATACAGTGTAATCGTAGTTTATTTAATTTCAATAGGCTTTTTTCAAATATTTTATGAGACATATAATAACGGAGTTAACAGTGACTGGATAGTAAGGTTATCTCCTGTAATAAACTATTTTGCAAATGGCTTAGATTACTACAGCGTTACAAGTACACTAATCTATTTTGTGTTATGGGCAATATTAACTTTTGTAGCTTATTTGCTGTTTAAATACCGAAAAGGCGAGAGTAGCGGCAACCCTATAGCATTTAAAGGCATTAAAATACCACTAGAGGTTTATGTAAGCTATATTGTTGGTTTAACAATGGGCTTAATGTTCTACGGTATTATGAGCGACATGCTATGGATGTATTTTGGTGCTGCATTAGGTGCATTCTTAGCACATATATTCACACAAGTGGCATATGAGTTTACGTTTAAATCTATTTTTACAAAACTTTATGTGTTTGCTGCCAGTACAGTAGTGTGTTTTGCTTTTATAGCAGTAATATCAAACGACTTAACAGGTTTTGATGAGAGAACAATAAGTGCAGACCAAGTAGAAAGTTATACAATTGACGCATGGGGGCACGAAGTAAATACTGAAAACTTTGAAACCTATGACATGGAAAGACTAAGTGAGAATACTGACGCTTTAGAGTTGTTAATTGAAGAGGGAGCAAAGGTTAAACCCAACGAAATAATGTTAAGCGATGAATATTTTACAATGGAAGTTGATGTTAAGTTAAAAGGATTTGGCTCATTCAAGAGGCGTTATGAAGTTTATCATACTGAAGAGAATATAGACGCGTTTAGGCAAATATTTTATTCACAAGAAAACATTGAGAAAAACTTCTGGATAAACAACTACAACATAACTGCATTTGAAAATATTCAAATTGAAGCAGGAAGCAATAGTTATGGAGTAGATAGTGCTGAGTATAGAGACAAAATGGTAAATGCGTATAAAAACGATGTAGCTAATATTATTGCCAGTGGAGAGAGCTTAAATGTTGATTGGGCAGACTCTGATTATACTATAAGATTTGAGTTTGATTACGAAAGTGACGACAGCTATTATACTAGTTACTATAGAAGCTACAGTGAGACAGTATATATTGATGAACGTTATGTTGAGACATATAAACTTGCAGAGGAATATTTAGACCAGCAAAGCATGTGGGTTAGTGATGAAATAGTTTTTGAGGACATAATTTCACTAGGTATTTACGCAATGCGCTCTAATGATATAGATATAAAAACCGAGTATGTAGATGAATATGTCTTACAATCACTAGAGGATTTAAGGCCTTATTTAGTAGATATGCTTTATAATCCAGATGCACCGGATGAGGATGAGCTTTATGCTAGTATGGAAATTCAGCAATATGATGATTGGGCTTACTATTGGCTTTTGGATAATGCAGAAGTCGAAAAAATGCTTTTGGATTTACAAGAGTATATAATTGATCAAACGGCTGGGCAGTATGAGGGGCTAACACTTTACGACCATGAGGAGAATGTGGTGTTTAGCAGCTTAATATCTGATAAAGACATAAGCAACTCAACCATATATAAGCTAATATATCACTCTGACGAATATACAAAAGATATGGAAGATTATGAAGACTATAAACATCTGCTTTATACTATTGAAGCAAAGAGGGTAGATGGAGAAATTGAAACAAGGGCTATTCAAATCGTCGACGCTGAGTGGATACTTGAGTTAGATGAGTAATATGATGTAGGGGCGGTCAGGAGTGGCCGCCCTTTCTTTTTTAAACATTGTCAACTTAAAATAAAATTAAGTTGACAATACTCGCGTTTATGTGATATAATTTTGTTGTAAAAAAATCAGTAGAAAGAATGGTTGTAAAAATGAGTGTAAAAGAAAGCCTGTTAAAGGCTCTTTTAGAAGGTGAAACTGTGTCTGGCACTGAGCTTGCCGATAGCTTAAAAGTAAGCCGTAACGCGGTTTGGAAGGCAGTAGACAGCCTTAGAAAAGACGGATATACAATACAAGGGCAAACAAATAGTGGTTATAAACTAACAAAGGCTTCTGAAAATTTAAGCAAGCCACAGTTCGAGAAATATATTAAACATAACAATTTAGATATACATGTTTATGATACCATAGGCTCTACAAACACAAGCCTAAAAGAATGGGCGCTAAAAGGAAAAAATGAGGGCACTGTTATTATATCTCAAGAGCAAACAGAGGGTAGGGGAAGATTGGGAAGAAGATTTTTGTCTCCTCAAAGCACAGGGATATATTTCAGCATTTTATTAAGACCTAGGTTTTCGGCTGAACATTCTCTTTGTATAACAACGGCCGCTGCAGTAGCTGTTAGTGACGCAATAGAGGAGCTTAGTGGTGAAAAAGCCTATATTAAATGGGTAAACGACATTTTTGTTAAAGACAAAAAAGTGTGTGGTATTTTAACAGAGGCATCAATTGATTTTGAGAGTGGAGGGCTTGACTACGCAGTGCTTGGAATTGGCATAAATGTGTTTGAGCCTGACGGTGGCTTTGGTGAGGAACTAAACAATATAGCAGGCGCAGTTTTTGATAAAAGAGAAGATGGCATAAGGCAAAAAATATGCGCCAAAGTAATAGATAACTTTTTTGATATTTATGAGAATTTACCTAATAATGATTATATTGTAAAGTATCAAAATCGCTCTTATTTAAACAATAAAGAGGTGAAACTAAGCGTTGGAAGAGAGACTGTAAGCGGTGTGGTAGTAGGGGTAGACGACAGTGCAAGACTTATGGTTAAGCTAGAAAACGGAGAACTTAGAGCCTTTAACTCAGGCGAGGCGAGCATTATTAAAAGGTATAACAAGTGATTTTTAAATAACAAATATATGTAAAATTAGAAGAAAGTGTGCTAATATGAAAAATAATAAAATAATCAATATGACCTTAATAGCATTATTTACTGCTGTGATTGTGGTTTGTACTTTTGTTTCAATTCCAATACCTGGTGGTGTGCCTGTTACACTTCAAACGCTTGCAATTGCTGCTAGCGGTTACGTTTTAGGTGCAAAAAAAGGGGTGAGCTCAGTTATTATATACATAATGCTAGGCTTGGTAGGAATACCTGTTTTTTCAGGATTTAACTCAGGGTTGGGGGCATTAGTTGGCTTTACAGGTGGCTTTATATATGGATTTATTCCACTTGCATTAATGTGTGGCTTAGCACATAAGTTTACAGCTTTTTACTTAAAAATAGCTATGGGTATTGCAGGGCTTTTAGCTTGCCATGCCTTAGGGGCAATGCAGTATGCCGCATTAGCTAACATAGATTTTTATGCATCTGTAATGCTTGTAAGCGTACCTTATTTAATTAAAGACATTTTTAGCATTGTTTGTGCACTGGCATTTTCTAAGATTCTGTTTAAAAACAGCTTTTGTAAAGATATTTGTACAGTGTAAAATAGTTATTTACCGTGAAAGCACTAACACAAATCAAGTAAAAAACCGCATAAGTTAGAGCTTTTTTACTTGATTTCTGCTGTGTTTTCTACCTTAATTGACTATATTAGTTAATTACCGTGAAAGCACTAACACAAATCAAGCAAAAAACCGCATAAGTTAAAGCTTTTTTACTTGATTTCTGCTGTGTTTTCTACCTTAATTAACTATAATAGTTAATTACATTAAAGTGAAATAAAACAAGGGTAAAAGCTATTTGTTAATTATCTAGCTTTTACCCTTGTTCTTATGTGCTCTTAACCTAAAGCTATATCTAGTGTCATCATTATCATAAATCCTAGCATTGCTCCTATTGTGCCTGTTTTACCATATTCACCCTCGTGTGCCTCTGGCACTAGCTCTTCTACAACAACATAAAGCATAGCACCTGCGGCAAATGATAATAACCAAGGTAAATATGGAGCAATAAACCACGCTACTAAAGCGGTTAAAATACCGAATATAGGCTCAACAATGCCTGACATAGAACCCATTAACAAAGATTTTCCACTGCTTACTCCCATTTGTTTTAGAGGCAGCGATACAGCCGCCCCCTCAGGAAAGTTTTGTATGCCTATTCCAAAAGCAAGCGCTATAGAGGGTGAAAAGGCTGCAAAACCTATTTCAGGGTATGCAATACCAGCCATAGCAAAACTTAAACCGATTGCCATGCCCTCAGGTATATTGTGCAGAGTAATAGCAGATATTAATAAAGCAGTACTTTTTTTGCTATCATCTTTTCTTTTTTTATACATTTTTGTTATTAATCTATCGAATACAAGCAGAAACAAAACTCCTAAAAAGAACCCTCCTACAGCGGGTATATAGCCTATTTGCCCGTTCTCCTCTGCCATATTAACAGCGGGAATAATAAGGCTCCATATAGAGGCTGCTATCATAACCCCCGAGGCGAACCCCAAAAATGCCTTTTGCGCTTTGCCTGAGCTTAGCTTAGTGAAAATAAGTACAGTAGCTGCGCCTAAACTGGTCATTAAAAATGTAAATCCTGTTCCAGCTAGTGTTCCTAAAATACCATAGCTCATAATTATATCAACCCTTTCATATTGTGTTAAATTGCATAATAACCTATTTTGATATGATATGTTAACGATATGAAAATGGTTAATTTTTAGCACGATTTCTCTTTACAAAATGATTGATTGCATTTATAATTATTAGTATAATAAGTTTATAGTTTAGAGAAAATGATTGTACAATAAAATAGATTAAGCTTGTATAGTAAATTAAGCCCCAAACACTACCAACTCCCAACTAAAAAACCGCATAAGTTAAAGCTTTTTCAGTTGTTTTTTGGTGTGTTTTCTAACTTAGTTAACTATATAGAATAGGAAAGGTATGGGTTAATTATGCCAAGAAGAAAAAAGCCTTCAATAGTTAAATTTGCAGTTTTCGGATGTGGAGAGATGGGAAATTTGCACATTGCTAATTTAATGGCAAACGAGAGTGCTGAAATTGTTTGTATTTATAATAACGGAATTGAAAATTTGCAAAAAACAGGTAAAAAAGCACCTAAAGCTAGAATGTACCAAGATTACAATCAAATGATACTAAAGGAAAAGTTTGACGCTGCTGTTATAGCTTTAGCGCCTGAGGCAAGGGGAGAGATTGAGAAGCTATGCTGTGCAAAAGGCATACACTTATTTTTAGAAAATCCTTTAGGGCTTGACCAAGATACAGTTGAGTCTATTAATGATGCAATTAAATACTCAAACATTATAAGCTCGGTGAATTTTCAAGAGAGATATACCCCAGCAATTCAAATTGTGAGAGAAATTCTGCAAAAAGAACCTGTTGGCATAGTGCAGGCATATAATTTTAGTCCTAGCCCAGTGGTAGAATGGCAACGCTTTAAAGAGCGCTCTGGGGGACAAATTGTTGTACAAGGTGGGCAAGTAATTGATATGTTAAGGTATTTGTTGGGTGAGGTAGACAGTATATATGCAAAATCGGTAGCAGACCAAAGGTTTAACACCAAGCCGCATACCTCAGAAGACTACAGTAGTGCGATTATTAGCTTTAAAAGTGGCACTATAGTTTCTTTTCAAGCTGGAAGTTACATTAAAGAGCAAGGCATTGTAGAAACAGGCTTTGAGATAGTAACTTCTCGCTGTGTAATAAAATACATTTGGGGTAAATATTTGAGAGTTAGCACAGGAGAGAGAACAGAAGAATTGAAACTTAGCACCGATACACACAAGGTGGCTCTTGATACTTTTGTTGAAGCTGTTTTAACAGGAGATAGGCTGGAAATAAAATCTTCATATGAAGACGCAATCAAAAGTTTTTTTGTAACATTATTAGCGAATAGTTCCATTGAGAACGACATACCTGTCAAAATTCAACAAAGTTAAAGAAAATGATGTTTTAATGTTGAAATAAACTGTTAAATATGGTACAATCTAGTTGCAGATACAGAAGAACATAAACAAATAAATATATTTTAATCAGTTCATAATTGATTAAAATGAATATTTATTTAACTATGTACAAGTCATTCACAGATGAGTAGGAGGTAATTTAAGTGTATAAAGAAAGACAGTTTATCTTTACATCGTCTTGGAAGTTTGCAAAATTTTTTGAGAAAGCTTTACAAGAAGTAGGTAAAGAGAAAGATCTCACTCAGAGTGAAATGGATGTGCTATTATTTCTTTGTTCAAAGACTGCATTGAACACTTCAAGAGATATTGCGGAGCATAGGTCTATTTCTAAATCTCTGATATGTAAGTCTGTATCATCATTATCAAAGAAAGGTTTATTAGTTTCATCTTATGATGAAATTGATGCTAGAGTACTTCGTTTAGAGCTAACAAATGAAGGACAAAATTTGGCTTATGAGGTAATAAGATGTTGTGACGACCTAGCAAAGAGTTTATTTGCTGGTGTTCCTGACTCCGAAGTTCAATTTTTGTCCAATACGCTCAGGCGATTAGAGGAAAATGGCAGAAGAAGATACAGTTAATTTGATTTTATTGAGGGGTAAAGCCATTTTAGCTATACCGAATAGTATAAAGCTTACTGTATAGAAAGAGGTAAAATATTGATGGAAGAACTAATGAAGGAATCGGCACTGCTTGTTTGCCTGGACACGGGTGAATATGACAGTGCCGCTTCTTTGCTTGAATTAAGCGAATTAGCCGACACTGCAGGGGTAGAGGTTATAGCTACAAAAACACAAAAAAGAGAGCACCCAGAGGTTGCCACTTTTGTAGGTAGCGGAATGGTTGAAGAGATAAAAGAGTATTGTGTTAACAATGAAATAGAGTTGATTATTTTTGACTCTGAGTTAAGCCCTGTTCAAATAAGAAACTTAGAAGCGATTACTGATATAAGAGTAATAGATAGAACCATGCTTATTTTAGATATTTTTGCAAATTCAGCAAAAACAAAAGCAGGTAAACTACAAGTTGAGCTTGCTCAGCTTAAGTATATGTTGCCAAGGCTTACAGGAAAAGGCATAGCATTGTCGAGGTTAGGCGGCGGAGTAGGAACAAGGGGTCCTGGAGAGACAAAACTTGAGACTGACAGAAGGCATATAAGAAGGCGCATTGATAATATTAAAGAAGATTTAAAAGAGGTAGAGAAAAACCGCTTTGAAACAGAGCGAAAAAGAAAAAAAGACGGTGCAATAACAGTAGCATTGTTGGGCTACACTAATGCAGGAAAAAGCACATTGATGAATAAGCTTACTGATGCAGGCGTTTTGGCGCAAGACAAGCTTTTTGCAACACTAGACCCAACCATTAGGGCTTTAAAGCTACCAAGTGGCAAAAATGTAATGTTGATTGATACAGTAGGTTTTATTAGAAGATTGCCGCATAGGCTGGTAGAGTCGTTTAAGTCTACCTTAGACCAAGCAGCAAATGCAGATATTATTCTTAATATTTGCGACAGCTCAAACCCTGAGGCGACTGAGCATTTAGAAGTTACAACTAAAATTTTAGCAGATTTATCAAGGGACGAACACTCTATAATTCCTGTTATGAACAAGTGTGACAAAGCAAATCTTGAGGACATGGTAAGGGTTCCTAATGCTGTTAGAATAAGCGCAGCAACCGGTGAGGGCTTAGACAAATTACTAGAAGCCATAGAAGAATTACTTCCTCATAAAAACGTTAAAGCAAAGATTTTATTCCCGTTTACAAAAGCTTATATGACAGCTCAAATTAGAGAAGACGGAATAGTAATGAGCGAAGATTACCAAGAAGATGGAGTTTTGGTTGAGGCATTAGTTGAGTATACTTTGTTTGAAAAAATAAAAAAGGATAGTGATATTAAGTTGCTGTTATAATGAAATGTTAGATAAGTAGAAAATGAAATGAGACGGATAGTGTGTACTATCCGTCTCATTTTGCTTTTAAATTAACGCTTATTATTTATTTTTTTATAAAATCGTCATCTTCATCTAAACCTTTATGAAGATTTTTATCAAGCGAGTCAAAATCTGAACTGTTGTCAGTGCTTGTTTCATCACTATCTTTATCGTTTTCAATAATAGTAGCGTCGGTATCAACATGTTGTGTTGTTATTATAGGTGGCAATAAGTTGCCCTCAATAACATCAATAAACTCTTTAGCGTCAATCTTCTCACGCTCAAGCAAGGTTTCTGCTAGTCTGTGAAGTAGATCTGAGTGCTCTTTTAAAAGTGACTCTGCCTTGTCGTATGCTATACTGATAATACTACTTATTTCTTTATCTATTGCAGACGCAGTAGCGTCAGAGTAGTTGCTGACATGACCCATCTCTTTACCTAAAAACGGGTTGCTAGAGTCTTGCCCGTACATAATGGGACCTAAGTTTTCGCTCATACCGTATTTTGTAACCATTGCTCTTACTATAGCAGTTGCACGCTCGATGTCGTTTGATGCGCCTGTAGATATATCACCAAGCACTAAAGCCTCGGCAACACGGCCTCCTAAAAGAACAATTAAGTTCTCTTTCATCTCGTCACGGCTTCTGTATGTCCTGTCTTCAGTAGGTAAGTGCATTGTGTAACCACCTGCCATACCAGTAGGAATAATTGAGATTTGATGAACAGGGTCTTGTGTTTTGCAGTAGTAACTTGTAATTGCGTGGCCTGCCTCGTGGTAGGCTGTAAGCCTTTTTTCTGTAGCAGTCATCACTCGGCTTTTCTTTTCAGTACCAACCACTACTTTAATTGCAGCAGCTTCTATTTCTGCCATTGTAATAGCTTTATAGTCTTTACGTGCTGCTAAAAGAGCAGCCTCGTTTAGCAAGTTTTCAAGGTCCGCACCTGTAAAGCCAGCTGTTGTTTTAGAAATAGTAGCCAAAACAACGTCAGGGGCAAGAGGTTTACCTTTAGCGTGAACTCTTAAAATCTCTTCTCTACCCTTAATGTCAGGGTAGCCTACTGTAACTTGTCTGTCAAATCTGCCCGGACGCATTAAAGCAGGGTCCAATATGTCAGGGCGGTTTGTTGCGGCAATCATTATAACACCTTCGTTAGCGCCAAAACCATCCATCTCTACAAGTAATTGGTTAAGTGTTTGCTCACGCTCGTCGTGTCCGCCGCCAAGGCCTGCTCCTCTTTGTCTACCAACCGCGTCAATTTCGTCTATAAATATAATACAAGGGTGGTTTTTCTTGGCTTTGTCAAATAAGTCTCTAACACGAGAAGCACCAACACCTACAAACATCTCAACAAAGTCAGAACCAGATATAGAGAAGAAAGGCACACCAGCCTCGCCAGCTACTGCTCGCGCTAATAATGTTTTACCTGTTCCAGGAGGTCCTACTAAAAGCACGCCTTTAGGTATTCTTGCTCCTAAATCATTATATTTTTTAGGGCTTTTTAAGAACTCTACAATTTCTTTTAGTTCTTCCTTTTCCTCGTCAGCACCAGCAACGTCTGCAAAAGTAGTTTTGCGTTTTTCATCGTCAAGATGCTTAACCTTCGCCTTGCCAAAGTTCATTTGGCTGTTTCCTGCACCGCTCATTCTTTTAAACATAAATACCCATAAGAATATCATTCCGCCTAATATTAAAAGGCTAGGAAGAAGCGCTACAATCCAAGAGGTCTCGGTTGGCCTCAACACGTCTTGAACCATTTTATTATCAGGATTTTCTAGATTATAACTATCTATGTGGTCTGATACATCCTCATAAAATAATGAAATGTTTGGCACTTGATACCTAATAGGGGTTTCAGAGGATTCAACTTCAATTAGCATATCTCCTGTTCCCAAATCTAAAGAGTAAGAAGTGACCTCATGGCTTTCAAAATAATTAATCACATCAGAGTATTTTATGGTAGCGGTTTGAGGGGTATTATTAAAAAGAAAAACCACAATAAAAAATACAATAATGGGAACACCTAAAAATATAGCAAGGTTTTTTAATGTTCTCTTGTTGTCCAAATTTGTATCCTCCGTAAAATAAAAAATAATATATAATTAACCGTTAAATTACACTACAATAAAACATTAAGTTTCATATACGCTAGGCTTTAATATGCCTACATAAGGTAAATTTCGGTAAATTTCACTGTAGTCTAGCCCATAGCCTACGATAAAAGCGTTAGGTATTTCGCTGCCTATGTATTTAGGATATACCGGCGCTTCGCGTCTTTCAGGTTTATCAAATAGCGTGCATACTTCAACACTTTCAGCTCCTTTAGCCCCAATATGGCTTATTAAATGGCTGAGTGTTTTACCGCTGTCTAAAATATCTTCTACAATAAGTATATGATAACCTGATACATCAATTTGTAAATCGTTAATAACCCTAACTACACCGCTTGATGTAACACCAGTGCCGTAACTTGAAACTGACATAAACTCTAGCCTTACAGGCAAGTCAATTTCTCTCATTAAATCTGACATAAAAAGAATAGAACCCTTAAGAACACTTAATAGAAGAAGATTTTTTCCTTTATAGTCTTCTGTAATTTGCGCTGCTAAGCGTGTAACAATAGCGCTTAAGTCCTCTTCAGAAAAAAGAATACTTTCAAGGTCATTAGTGGCAAAATTATTTTGAGTCATGCTTACAATCATCCATTCACATAAATTTTTAAAAAAGCAGTTCAGCTTAAGCATTTAAATTTAACGAGAAAAAGTCGTTTTGTTATTAATACTTATATCAAAAAAGCAAAACAAAACTAAATAATAGATATGATTATATTAAAACAATTGCTTGTTTTATCTGTAATAGCGCAATCTTCACACACACCAAAGCCCTCGATAAAAATTATTTTCTCTTCATCTCTTAAAATAATAATACTATCTCTAAATGGGGTTGGTATTTTTCTCTCGTTAAACAAATTTTTGACGGTTTTAGTTAAGCCTCTACCAAAAGGTGTAAATTTATCACCGTCTTGTCTTGAGCTTACTGTTACAACTCCCTTTATTTTATCACAGTCAATCAAATTATTAAATAACAAATTGTTAATTTTTTCATCTGTTAAGACTTTTTTTTCGCAAAATAGAGTTTTTTTATTTATTGTTATTGCTAAATCAGTAGGTAAAGTGAATTTTTCTATCTTATAGCCGTCTTCTATTAAAAAAATTCCTTGACTAACAAGCGTTTTTACTTTATTAGGAAGTATAACTGCACCGCTATTACTTCTAATAATACTCAGTATTTTGTTAATGTGAATTTCCTCTGCAGAAAAAATACTGTTCTCTCGTAAAAAATTATATATTACATTAGATAATATATAATCGTCGCATTGGTTTAGAACAGAAACTTTGAGGCCGTAGTTGCATTTTGCATCGCTTAAAATGTCGTCTGATATCTTAGAAATAAAATTAAAAGCTGCTAAAAAAGACTTAGAGCTTCTATTAATATTCTCTATTGCTTTATCGTTAATATTTTTAAGGTAAGGAAAAACAATGTTGCGAACTTTATTTCTGCTGTACTGGCTCTCAAGGTTTGTGCTGTCTACTACAAAGCCTAAGCCATTAGTTTTACAATAATTCTCTATTTCAGCACGGCTTAAGTCAAGTATAGGTCTAACAATATTTTCTCTAATTGTGGGTATACCGCTCATGCCCTTAAGCCCTGAGCCTCTTATAAGGTTCAGTAACAGAGTTTCAGCGTTGTCGTCTGCGTTATGTGCAGTTGCAATAAAGTCGTTGATGCTGGCGTGTTTATTAAAAATTTCATATCTTAAACGCCTAGCGCATTCTTCGGTGCCCTCACCAGTTTTAGCAGATATTTCATTTACATTTATTCTAACTGCCTTAAAATCTATACCAAGTGAAGCTGAAAAATTTTTGCTGAACTCCTCGTCGCTTAAAGCCTCTTCACCTCTTAAACCGTGGTTTATATGAATGCACATAAGCTTAGTATTGCCAAAATATTTATAAAGCATATGGGTAAGGCACACAGAATCTGCACCGCCTGAGAGGCCAATAATAATTTTACCGCATTTTTCTAAAATTGGTAATAAATCAATAATCATCGTCGGGATACTCCGGTGAGGTGAAGCGTGTGAACTCTCCTTGCCAATGAAGCTTGATGCTTTTTGCTTCGCCATGGCGGTTTTTAGCTACAATGCATTCGCTCTCGTTTTGATTTGTGTTTTCGTCATCTTGCCCGTTGCCATAATAGGCGTTGCGATACAAGAACAAAACTATGTCGGCGTCTTGCTCTATAGAGCCTGAGTCTCTGAGGTCAGAAAGCATAGGCTTATGGTCTGTTCTTTTTTCGTTTGCACGTGAAAGCTGAGACAAAAGAATAACAGGAACATTAAGCTCTTTTGCCATTATTTTTAAATTACGAGTAATCTCACTTATTTCTAATGTTCTGTTGTCTATTCTTCTTGCACTGTTCATCAGCTGTAAGTAGTCAATAATAATTAAATCTACATTTTTAAGTCGTCTTACTTTTGCTTTCATCTCAGGTACTGTAATTCCTGAGGTGTCGTCAAAATATAGCTCTGCTTTAGAGAGTAAATCTCCGCCCTCAATAAGCCTTACCCAGTCTTCAGAGCTAAGCTTGCCTGTTCTAAGCTTTGTGCTTTCAACCAAAGATTCAGTAGAGAGCACCCTTGCACCAAGTTGCTCTTTAGACATCTCAAGAGAGAAAAAGCAAACTCGCCTGCTACAGGTAATAGCTACATGCCTTGCAATGTTAAGTGCAAAGCTTGTTTTACCCATACCTGGTCTTGCGGCTAAAATAATAAGGTCAGAGCGGTTTAGGCCTGTTATGGTGTGGTCTAGGCCGCTTATGCCTGTTGGTATTCCTTTGTATAGGTGTGCATCGGCAGAGTTAAGTGCATCTAGTTTTTGAAAAGTTTCAAGCAAAACCTCTTGCATTTTGCTTAAACCTTGCATGCTTTTACCTTGTCTTATATCGTATATTTTCTGCTCTGCAGAGTCTAGTAAAAAAGAGGTGTCTTCATTAGCTTGAGTAGCGTCACCTAAAATATCTTTTGCCGCTAAAATAAGGTTTCTTAAGTCGTATTTATCTTTTACAATTTCAGCATAATGAGCAATATTTGATATAGACGGTACAAGCTGTGCTAGTTGAGTTAAATATACCTTACCTTCGTTTTCAGTAAAGTCCTCTGTTTTTTGCAAATAGTCAAGCACTGTAATAAGGTCAACAGGCTTGCCAAGTGTGAACATATCAAGCATAGCAGCATATATTTTTTGGTTATTTACGCCGTAAAAATATTCCGCCCTTGGAAGAAGCTCAGCCACGGTAGCTAAGGTGTCTGGGTCTAAGAGTATAGCTCCTAAAACTGACTGCTCAGCCTCGTTGCTGTAGGGCAAAGCCACCGTATTCATAGAAGAGGACATTATGTCTTGAGAAAAATCCATAAGCTACCATCCTTTCGTTGGGAGTTGTGTTTTATGATATAGCATTTTAACTAAGCGCTTATATACTTATAATACATTAAAATGTCTTATTTAACTTAAATTTTACGTATTAATACAAAAGTCAAGCCGCTAGCCTTACCGATATTATCCGAACCCGTTTCTACAGCGGCGTGTGGGCTTTCTAACTGTGTCAAAGCCTCTTGCAAGGATTGAGCCTTATTGCAAGTCTTTTCCTTGTTATAAAACCCACACGCCGCTGTAGTAATCTTCGACCCCAAAGGAGTAGATTTTGTTATTAAACAAGGCAGACGAAGAAAGCATACTCGATTAT
>CAYJEZ010000035.1:0-20819 GCA_964369215.1 uncultured Eubacteriales bacterium | reverse complement strand
CAACTATGTTTGATGGTGATATAGATATTATTTCTGGTAGATATATAGTAGACGGGAAATCTATTTTAGGCCTTCTAGGTTTAGATTTATCGAAGCCTATTGAAGTGAAAATATATAACTGCACAGAAGAAATGGAAAATAACATAGCTCAATTTATAGTAGAAAATTAAACAAATCTTCTGAAATGGCAATGTAAAAAAAATCAATACTTAAACTTATATATAACATTTTGTTTAAATTGCAAAAAATAAAACGCTAGAACTTATTAAAGTATATAGCGTTTTTGTAATATCAATAAAAAATATTTTAAGATTTTTAATAAATACGCAAATAAGTACGCCTATAACAAGCAATAGAATTATCACAGTTAAAAGAGAATAGCATTTTTGGGGCATATTCATCCTCAATGAATGACATTGGGTCTGAATCGTTCGCTCGATTTAGAAAATGAATAATATTTGTGTTTTTACCGTTGTGTCTAAGACAATATATAATCAGTCGCCACCTTTACTCTGCATAAAATTAAACTGATATCGATGTAGAACTAATTCACTAATTTTTATTATATTTTTTGACATACATATAGTAGTGTGATATAATAAATAACAATTATATAAATTAGTTTTGTTAAATTAGTTTGAAATAATCTATACATTTCTTTTTCTCCAAAGTCAAATTACTATGTTTGATATAATTTAGGCATCGCCAAAATCTTTATTGCTGGTAAATGGATTTATAAGATACTTAAAATATCTGTTATTTTGATTTAACAAAACAAAAAAATTAACGGAGTTGAGTTGATGAAAAAGCAAACAAATGTTATTCTGCTTTTTGCAGATGACCAAAGATTTAATACAATACATGCATTGGGAAACGATGAGATTATTACACCAAACCTAGATAAGTTGGTGAGTAACGGAACCACTTTTACACACGCCCATATACCTTGCGGAACTAGCGGAGCAGTTTGTATGCCTAGTAGAGCCATGTTACACACAGGGCGTACATTGTTCTCATTAGGAAATGAAGGGCAAACAATTTCAGATGACTTTACCTTAATGGGAGAGGTTTTTCAAAAGAATGGATATGAATGTTTTGGTACGGGAAAATGGCATAACGGCTCAGATTCTTATGCTAGAAGTTTTACCTGTGGAGACAATATTTTTTTTGGTGGAATGCACGACCATTGGTGTGTGCCTGTACATAGCTTCGACCCAACAGGTAAATATGATAAAACACTTAGAAAAACTGATGATTTTATGTTTAGCAATAAAGTTTTAGAGTTTACAGCTGATAAAATTAACGCAGGAGAACATTCAACCGAATTTTTAACGGACGGACTGTTAAAATTTTTAGATGAAGACCACGACAAACCATTTTTTGCTTATACCGCATTTTTGGCACCGCACGACCCACGCACAATGCCAGATGAATTTAAAAATATGTATAATCCTGATAATATCAAATTGCCTGAGAATTTTCAAGCTTATCACCATATAGAATACAACAACACAAATTGCAGAGATGAGGTTTTAGCTCCTTACCCAAGAACAATTGAAGATACTAAAAAGCAAATAGCTGAATACTATGCCATGATTACACACCTTGACCACCAATTAGGTAGAATAATGGATAAACTTGAGAAAAAAGGTCTTTTAGAAAACACGATTGTTATATACGCTGCAGATAATGGCCTTGCAGTTGGCCAACATGGCTTGTTTGGTAAGCAAAGCCTATATGAGCACAGTGTTAGGGTGCCTATGATTTTCAGTGGTAAAAATATTAAAGCAGGAGAAAAAACTGATGCTTTAGTTTATATTTCAGATATTTTTCCTACAATTTGCGATTTGCTTTCTTTTGATACTCCAGTGTCTGTTAACTGTAAAAGCTTTGCAAAAGTATTAGACAATTCTTCAAATAAGTCAAGAGAGCACTTATATTTTGCTTATGTTGATAAAATTCGTGGCGTTAAAAAAGATAACTATAAATATGTACAACACAGACACGCCGGAATAAAGACACATTCACTGTTTGATTTAGTAAAAGACCCTTATGAAATGGCAAATCTATATGCTCAAACTGAATTTGCACAAATTACTACTGAATTAGTTAATTTACTAGAAGAAGAGGCGAAAAAATCTGGTGAAATGGATACCCCACACGGAAAAAATTATTGGAATATGACTTAATATTAGACTGTTATGCAACAATGAAAATATTGTGAGCACAAAGGAGAAGTATTTATGCGTAAGAAGATGAGACTATTTTTTCCGCTTTTGGTAATACTAGCATTTATCAACTTGAGCGATATTGATATGAATACGGTGCCTGCAGTATTGATTAGTATGTTGATAGTAGTAGTTATTTTGGCTCTTAACAGGTACATGTATAGAGATTAATACGTAAAACAAAAAAACGAGTTTATCGATGATTTCGTTAAACTCGTTTTAATTTATTTAGATAATAATTTATTCTTTTCCGTTCCAACAATATGTGCAAAGTTTGCATGAATCAATTCCGATTGAGTCTATCAAGTCGTCTAATCTGTGGTATTGTAGACTAGTAAAATTGAGTTGCTTTCTTATTTCTTCTACCATACATTTGTAACGCTCACTATCAGGGTCTGTATATTCCATCAATGTTTCTTGGCTTACATTCTCGCCTTCTAGTTTCTTTATTATTCTTCTTGGTATTAAGTCAAGTTCTGAATTAGAACGAGAAAAGCCCAAATATTTACAGCCAAAAAGAAGCGGTGGACATGCTAGTCTTATATGAACTTCATCGGCTCCACTTCTATATAAAAATTCTGTGGTTTCACCCAGTTGTGTGCCTCTTACTAATGAGTCATCTATTAAAAGAAGTTTTTTGTCTCTTATTAGTGCGTCTATAGGTATTAGCTTCATACGTGCAATTAAGTTTCTTTGTGACTGCCTAGTAGGCATAAAAGAGCGTGGCCAAGTAGGTGTATATTTAATAAAGGGTCGCGCAAATGGTATATCTGACTGATTTGCATAGCCTATGGCATGCGCAGTACCAGAGTCTGGAATTCCTGCAATTAAGTCTGGTTCTACAGTGTCGCGCATGGCAAGCTTTTTACCGCACTCATACCTCATAGACTCAACATTTACCCCCTCATAGTTAGCAGTAGGGTAGCCGTAATACACCCATAAAAAAGAGCACATTTTCATCTTATCTCCTGGCGGTTTAATTCTTACACAAGTTTTTGAATCAATAAAAACTATTTCTCCAGGTCCTAGTTCTGTTAATGGCGAGTACCCTAAATTTAAGTAGGCAAAGTCTTCAAAAGATACACAATGCGCATCTTCTCTTTTTCCTACTGCAATTGGAGTTCTTCCTAATTTATCTCTTGCAGCATATATCCCCTCAGACGTGAGTATAAGTATACTCATAGAGCCATCGATTAGCGATTGGGCATAAGTAATACCATCTGGTATATTGTCTTTTGAATTGATTAAAGCTGCAACCAGTTCGGTAGAGTTGATAATTCCGTTAGTCATCTCCTGAAAATGTCCATACCCTGCACGAAAAAGCATTTCCATTAGTTCGTCTTCATTATTTATTTTACCTACTGTTGTTATTGCGTAACTGCCTAAACGACAATTAATAATAAGCGGTTGAGGGTCACTGTCTGAAATACAGCCAATACCTATATTGCCGCTTAACTCGTCAAGCTCTTTATCAAACTTTGTTCTAAAAGGGGTATTCTCAATATTATGAATTGACCTTGAGAAACCACCTTTACCGTTGTAAGTAGCCATACCACCTCTCCTTGTGCCTAGGTGAGAATGATAATCTGTTCCAAAAAATAAATCGTCTACACAATTTTGCTTACAAGCAACACCAAAAAAACCGCCCATATAAAACTCCTATCTCAAAAATAAAATATAAAACCATTTGTATATAATAAGTGGTATTGTCATTTCCCAAAAGACACATTATAACAATAAAAAATATTACTTCATTATTTTAACATGAAGAAAGAAAAATCACAAGCTAAAATAAGTTAAAATAATCAACAACTAAAGTTAATACTTAATAATTAATTATGTGTATTTCTTTGAAAAAGTTTTTACAGTGAATAATATGTTGCAATTTTACTAAAAATAGTATATTCTATATAGTGCAGAATGCTGTTTCTGTGGTCAGTCGCAATATCCTGACCTTAAAAAAATACTATGAAAAAAGGATAATGAAAATGAAATCAAATTTAAAAGTACGCTTTTTAACTGAAAGTGCGGTTATTGCTGCACTTTATATGGTGCTTACTTATGTTAGTGCATCATTAAACCTCGCCTATGGTCCTGTTCAGTTTCGGCTTTCAGAGGTTTTAACTATACTTCCTGTTTTTACCCCTGCTGCAATTCCAGGTATTACTATTGGTTGCTTTTTAGGCAATTTAGGAAGTCCATTAGGCCCAATCGATTGGGTGTTTGGTAGTTTTGCAAGTCTTGCTGCCGCATATATTACCTACATATTAAAAGATATTAAAATAAAGCAAATTCCAGTATTATCTTTTTTGGCGCCAGTAGTAATCAATGCAGTAATTATAGGTTTTGAAATAGCTTGCCTATCTACTTCAGGCGATTTCTCGTTAAGTTTTATAAGCCTATCTGGTTTTATGTATGGTGCATTATCGGTGGGTTTGGGCGAGTTTGTAATGTGCTTTGTTTTAGGTATTCCGCTCTATATTGCAATAAACAAAAGCAGGCTAAGCGCTTTATTAAATAAGTAAAGGAATAAAGAAAATATGTATTTATCAGAAATTAAAGAACGAGTATTAAAAGAGATAAAAGCAATGCCTCCTGTGAAGCTTATTGTTTTAAGTTTTATTGTAATTATATTTGTTGGCACTATTCTGTTGTGTTTACCTTTTGCATCAAAAGGTAAACCTATAAGCATAATAAACTCTTTGTTTACCTCTACCTCTGCTACTTGTGTAACAGGGCTTTCGGTTTTTGATACTTATTCGTCATTTACTTTCTTTGGTCAGCTTGTAATTTTACTTCTCATTCAAGTAGGAGGCCTAGGTTTAGCCACATTTACTACAGCTTTGCTACTACTTTTAAAGAGAAAGATAGGCTATAAAGACATATTTTTTTATAGCGAGGCGGCTGGACATAATGATTTAGATATTAAAGGGCTACTGAAAGCAGTATTAACAGTAACCTTTACTTGTGAACTAATTGGTGCACTACTATTAATGATAAGATTTGTACCAAATTATGGTCTTATTGGAGTATGGTCTTCAATTTTCGTTTCAATCTCTGCATTTTGCAATGCAGGTTTTGATGTTTTAGGTTTTATTGAAGGCAATTCTAGTGTATCTGCTTTTGCTGGTGATGCTTTGGTGTCGTTCACCTTATCTGGTTTAATTTTCATTGGTTCATTGGGTTTTGTGGTTATTCAAGATGTTTACTTAGCAAAAGTAAGACCAATATTTAAACGCACAAATAAAAAAAGATTGTCTTTTCACAGTAATATGTGTATAAAAGTTTCAATAGCACTATTGCTTATTGGCTCGGTATTTTTTATGCTTTTTGAATATGATAATACTTTGAAAGAATTGAATTTTTTCGAGAAAATAGTGGCTTCAATCTTTCAATCAACAAATACGAGAACAGCAGGTTTTTCTTCGGTTAATATAGGAGCAGAGAAAGACATTACAAAACTTTTAACTATGATGCTTATGTTTATAGGCGGTAGCCCAGGTTCAACTGCAGGTGGAATTAAAGTAACTACATTTGTAGTTATTATTGCTACGGTAGTCTCTACTTTAAGAGCTAGAGAAAATATTAATTTTTTAAATCATCGTTTTGTAAATAAAACTGTTTATAAGGCTATTACTACAATATTTTTAGGTGCATCATTAGTTTTAGTCGGTGGAGTATTTTTAATTATTGGTAGTGACTACAGCTCGATTGATGCATTTTTCGAGATGGTATCTGCTTTTGCTACTGTAGGTCTCTCGGCAGGAATTACTGCTGAGCTTACAGCTTTAGAGAAAATTGTAGTGGTAATAACCATGTTTATAGGTAGGGTTGGACCGGCTTCTTTAGGTCTTGCAGTGCTACTAAAACCTCGCTCTGTAGGTGAGATTGTTTTACCTGAGGGAAGAACACTTATAGGCTAACTATAATAATAAATAAACTTGAAACCACTAACAGCTCTAAAGTAAAAAACCACATAAGTCAAAGCTTTTATACTTTATTTCTGTTGTGGTTTTCTAAGTTAATTTATTATAATATTAAATAAACTTGAAACCACTAACAGCTCTAAAGTAAAAAACCACATAAGTCAAAGCTTTTATACTTTATTTCTGTTGTGGTTTTCTAAGTTAATTTATAAATACAGAAGGAGGGGTAAGTTATGCAAATTGCAAATAAATTATACAATGGTGGGGTTATGGCAAATTATAGATGTAATGCCGCCTGTAGACATTGCTTATATGCTAGTTCACCAAAGAGAAGTTCAGGATATATAAGTGAAGAAACGGCTGAAAAAGTAGGCAAGCAACTATTTTTAAGCGGTTGTAGAAGTGTCCATATAGGCGGTGGAGAGCCCTTTCTGAACTTTAACGGATTGATTACGCTAATAAAAACACTCAACAAAAATCGTGTTATGATAGACTATATTGAGACCAACGCATTTTGGGCTAGTGATAGTGAAAGAGCAAAGCAATATATAAAAACCCTATTATCCCTTGGCATTGATACCCTATGTATATCTACAGACCCATTTCACGCAGAGTATGTTGCACCCGAGCTACCTCTTAAGCTATATAAACTTTGTGCAAACAATGGAATGGGTAGCTTTTTATGGAAAGAGAGCTTTGTTAAAGTACTCTCAAAGCTAGACATGAGTAAAACTCATAAAAGAGTAGACTTTGAAAAGGTACTATCTAATAGCTATGTTTTAGATATTGCTGAATATTACGGTGTTAATTATGGTGGCAGGGCACTTAATATTGAGGAAGAATATTTTGAGAAGATGCCACTTGATGCGGTTCTCAGTTCTTCACCATGCAGATTTTCTGCCAATCATTTTCATGTTGATATGTATGGTAAGTTTATACCACCCAAATGCACAGGAATATCAATCCCTTTAGAAGACGCAACAACTGACATTTCTAAAGGAAGATATATAACACTTGACGCCTTATACGAAAGTGGAGTAAAAGGACTATATGAACTAGCAAAAAACAAAGGCTTTACTGCTGAAAAAGAGTATACCTCTAGCTGCGCCCTATGCTTTCATATTAGGTATTGGTTAGCCTCTAACTTTAATTTACCTGAGCTTGACAAAGAGCATTATACCGCATCTTTATCATATTATTATTGATTTAACTTTTAATTTTTCACTTTATTTCTGTAGTGTTTCTAAGTTTATTAACTATAATAGTAAATAAACAAGAAAAACTAACACAAATTAAGTGAAAAAACCATAAGTTAAAGCTTTTCACTTTATTTCTGTAGTGTTTCTAAGTTTATTAACTATATAAAAAAGCAACTTCTTTATTGAATTAATCAATGTTGAAGTTGCTTTTTAGTTATTCATAATATAGATTCATTAATATAGTCAAACCACTACAAAATCACTACAAATCTTTGCTCACAAAACCCTTAAATTAGAGCTTTTACAAGCAAAGCTTTGATGATTTTGAATTGGTTTTATATTATATGCTTACTCAGTAGCAGATTTAAATGTAGTCCAAATTTTGTCATGCTCGTCAAGTGCCTCAGAAGAAATGTTTTGAATCATCTCTAGTGTTTCAATATCAAACTCTTCAGGAAGAGTTAAGAAAGGCTTGTACTCTTCAGCAATTAGCTCATCGGCAGCTGAGTTAGTACTATAAAAGCCTAGGTACTCAAATGCAGCTTTACCGTTCTCTGGTTGCAAAACGTAATCAATAAATGCATGAGCTGCCTCTGGGTTTGGTGCATTTGAAGGGATAAATTGACCCATAACACCAAAGCCTACGCCCTCACTTGGGAATACAATCTCAAGAGAAGGATTAGCAAGCATAGCCATTGTAGTTTGTGATGTGTACATAACAGCAACACCAATTTCACCTGATAATAAATCTTCTTGAATACTGTCGTCTTTAATTAGCCTAATATTTGGAGCAAGCTCTAAAAGTTTAGTTCCTGCCTCAGAGATAACAGCCACATCTTCTGTATTCATACTGTGTCCCATAGATAAAAGGGTAATTCCGTTAATAACACGGTAGTTGCCTATAATACCTAAGTTGCTTTGCAAGCTTTTGTCCCATAAATCAGCATAGCTGTCAATCTCAATGCTTACTAAGTTAGGGTCATAAACTAAGGTTAACACACCTGCACCATGAGGCACTGTATACTCATTTGTTGGGTCAAAAAATTGACCTTGATAAGCAGGGTTTACATTGCCTATATTCTCAATTAAATTAGTGTCTATTTTTTGTGCTAAGCCCTCTGCTATAACTGTCTCTATAATATAGTCATCAGATATAACAAGGTCGTAGTCGCCACCACCAGTAGTTTGAAGTCTTGAAAGCATAGTTTCATTTGTATCAAAACTATTGTAATTTACTTTAATTCCAGTTTCAGCCTCAAAACCGTCTAAAATCTCTTGAGGAAACATTCCCTCCCAAGTATATAGGTTTAGTTCATTGTTTTCTGGTTCTTCTTCCTCTTCTGAGCTCGCTTCGCTGCTTTCCTCTGTACTGCTCTCAGGTGTTGAAGAAGCATCTGCTGTGCTTGATGTGTCAGTAGCTGAGGTTGAACTGCAAGCAACAAAAAGAGAACATAGCAGTAAAGCAGAAATAGCTGTTTTTAATATTTTTTTCATTATTTATTTCCTTTCTTGTCTAGCTTAGTTTTAGGAGGTCTTCCGATAAAGTAAGATAAGAAACACAATAACACTGTTGCTAAAAACATCAATGTACATAGCGCATTTACCTCAGGAGTAATTCCTGTTTTAAGCTGAGTATATATTTTTAATGGCAAAGTGTTAACATTAACACCTGTCACAAAAACACTAATAATAACGTCGTCTAAGCTCATAGCAAAAGACAATAACATTCCTGAGGCAATAGCAGGAAGTACTAAAGGGAAGATGATATCTATAAATGCCCTGAACTTGCTTGCGCCTAAGTCAAGTGCCGCCTCTTCAAGGCTTTTATCCATACCTACAAGCCTTGCCTTAACTTGCATAAAAACATATGGTATACAAAAGGCTGTGTGTCCAATAATTAATGTAGTCATTCCAAACGGAAGCCCTAAAAGAGCAAAGAAAACTAAAAACACCATACCCAAAATAATTTCAGGTATCATAATAGGTATTGTGCTTAGAAACTCAATAAAATTTTTAGATTTCAAATTAACTTTGGTCATTCCAAATGCGCCTAAAGTTCCGATAATTCCTGCCGCTAAGCTGCTTGAACTAGCTAAAATAACACTGTTTATCAGTGCGTCTAAATATGTCTCATCTTCAAAAAGGGTTATATACCAATCAAGTGTAAAACCGTCCCAAACAGAAGAAAGCTTACTTGCGTTGAAGGAATATATTATTATAACTAGTATAGGAATATACATAGTAATAAGCATTAAGATTATATAAATTGCTGGAATGGTTTTGTTTTGTTTCATACTAAACCCTCCAGTTCTTTTGTGCCTGATATTTTCTTGTAGCCCCATATCATAAGAGTAGTTAAAAGCATAAGGGCAACAGACAGTGCAGCAGCAAAAGGCCAGTTATGAGATATTGTTAATTGGTCATGAATAACGTTACCTATTAAAACCACTTTGCTTCCGCCTAAAATATTAGCTAAAAAGAAAAGTCCCATAGATGGTATAAAAGTAAGAATTACTCCAGATAACAGACCCGGTAAAGTTAGCTTAAAGCTTATTGTTATGAATGCAGTAAATGAATTCGCACCTAAATCTCGCGCCGCCTCAACAAGGCTAAAGTCAAGTTTATCTGCGCTTGAGAAAACAGAAAAAATCATAAAAGGTACAAGTGCATATACCATACCAACAACTACTGCCTCATAGGTGTATAGCAGTTTTAAAGGAGCATCAGTAAGTCCAATACCCATTAAAACTTTGTCTAATGGGCCATTTGCTCTAAAAATAATCAACCAACCGTAAAGTCTTAATAAAGAGCTTGTCCAAAATGGAATCATAACAAGCATTGTAACTATTTTTTTCCATTTGGAATTTAGCTTTGCCATAAAGTACCCCATAGGGTAACCTACAAGAGTAACAAAAGACGTTGTTATAAAAGCAAGTTTAATAGACTCTACAAAGGTGTTTAAATAAACAGGGTCAAAAATATTTTTGTAACTTTCTAAAGAGAAAACATAATCAATCCCCCAAGTTTCTCTTCTTGTAGAAAAGCTGATTACAAACATATAAATTATTGGACCCAAAACAAAAATAATGGTAAAAAGGTAGATTGGTAAAACCCACAATAGGTAAACTCCACCCTTTTTCTTTATATAGTTTTTTATAGTAACGACCTACCCTTCATTAAGGTTATCTTCAACTAAAACTGCGTGTTCAGGCTCAAAATGAATTCTTACGTTGTCACCAACGTTTAAATCAGAGTCTATGCCGTGCCTGCTTGCAATTAACTCTTTTCCTAACACGTCTAAAGTAATTCTAAGCATTCCACCTAAAAACTTTTTCTCTTTTACTATTCCTCTAAATCCCTCGTGGTCGTCTTTTGTAAGCACAATTTGCTCTGAGCGTACAGCTACGGTTACCGAGTCATCGTCTTTTATCTCTGGATATCTGTTTAAAATCTCAAAGTTACCTCCCAAAGTACGGACTAATATATTTGCACCAATTAATTTTGCATCTCCTTTAATAATGTTTGCAGAGCCTACAAAATTTGCTACATAAGCAGTTTTTGGAGTGTCATATATTTCAGAAGGTGAGCCAATTTGCTCAAACACGCCTTCTCTCATTACTGCAATCTTATCTGACATGTTAATAGCTTCTTCTTGGTCGTGTGTAATATATACAAAACTTATACCTAGTGCTTGTTGTAGTTTTTTAAGTTCTGTTTGCATTTGTTGTCTTAATTGCAAGTCTAGCGCACCAAGTGGCTCGTCAAGCAAAAGTATTTTAGGCTTACCTATTAAACTTCTCGCTATTGCAACCCTTTGTCTTTGACCCCCTGACATCTCATGAGGCTTTCTCTTTTCAAATCCTTTAAGTTGAACTAAATCAAGCATCTGGGCAACACGAGTTTTTATCTCTTTACTATCTACTCGCTTTATTTTTAAACTGTAACCCACATTATCTTCAATATTCATGTGAGGAAATAGAGCGTAGTTTTGAAAAACAGTGTTTACATCTCTTTTGTTGGGTGCAAGCTCAGTAATATTTTGCCCGTTTAATAAAACCTCACCGCTGTCGGGAGATTCTAAACCTGCCATAATTCTTAATGTAGTTGTTTTGCCACAACCAGAAGAACCGAGCAAGGTTACAAATTCACCTTCTTCAATCTTAAGGTCAATAGAATTTAATACTTTATTGTCTCCAAAGCTTTTACTTATACTCTTAAGTTCTAGCACTTTTGCACCTCTTTTTTAATGTATACTAATTTAGGGTATATTAACGCTCATAATTATACAACCAATTTAATCCAATGTCAACAGTTATTGCAATAGTTTGCTTCAACTAACTAAAACGCTGTTTATTTATACAAAAAATACTCCTATGATACACAATATTTTATCATAGGAGTACTTATTTTTCATTTTAGAATGTATAAAGTTTGAAAATGAATTTTAAAACAGCAAGTTTTATGATAGTATGTAGCTAATTTGCCTAAAAAGGAAGATTAATATCTTTTCTAAATTTTTGCAAATATGCATTAACAAGAATACTTATATTCTTACATTCTTCGTAGTGCTCTTCATTGCCATTTAAGTTTGTAATAAAATTATAAAAACTGATTGCCTCGTAACCCATAAGCGTGTTTTTGTCTTGTATTTCTGACAATATTTCTTCGTTACCATCTTTATATTTAATGCTCATGTTCTCAAGTAAAGAAATAGACTCAATAGATATTGTACCGTCTACACCTTGAATATCTGTGTTAGCAGCTGCCTCACCATATTTTGAAAACCTCATACTAACAAGCTTATCTTTATAAACAAAATTAATTATTCCAAGAATATCAACGCCTGTGTCTATTTTAACATCGCAAATATTATAAGTTATTGGTTCGCCAAATAGGTAAAAAGCAGGAAAAAGGCAGTAAACGCCCAAATCCATTAATGAGCCTGCTTGCATATCAGGATTAAATGTATTCGGCACAGTTCCGCTTAAGTATCCGTCTAATTTTGATGAGCGCTTGCAAAAATCAAGAGTAGACATTGAAATGTGGCCTATTTTTTTGAGCGCACTTTTAAGCACATGTCTTAATGGCATATGCATAAACATTATTGCCTCCATAAAAATAAGCTTGTTTTTATCAGCAATTTCAAAAAGTTCTTTTATTTGGTAATCATAGCTTACCATAGGCTTTTCACATATAACATGTTTTCCGTTTTCTAATAGAACTTTACACTGCTCATAATGAAAAACATTAGGGCTAGCGACATAAACGGCTGAAAAGTCTGAGCTTTTTGCAAATTCGCTTAAGTCTGTAAAAATATTACTCACACCATATTTCTCTCCAAACTCCAAACCTTTTTCTTTAGTTCTTGAGTATATAGCACTCAGTTGCCAAAGTCCACTTTGCTGTGCACCCTCAATATAAGTATCAGTTATCCAACTTGTTCCAATAATTCCGAATTTTAGCATATGTTTTATCAATCCTTATTAATCAGTTTTTTGTATTCACTAATCACCAAAAGAGACACCCATCTCACGAGCAAATAAAATTTCCTCACAATCAACAGGAACAGTTTTTAGTTTTCCAGCGCACTCTTCAAGCGGAATAGGCACTACTTTATCTTCTTTAATACCTACCATTATACCAAAAGTTTTTTGCTTCATAAATTTTGCTGCACCAGCGCCAAGCCTTGAGCAAAGAACCCTATCATACGAACACGGGCTTCCTCCTCTTTGAAAATGCCCTGGTACGCAAATTTTTATCTCGTTGTCTACAAGCTCTTTTAAATCTTCACCAACTTTATAAGCCACTGACGGATGAGTGTTACTAGCCTTATACTTCTTTAACTCTTTTTTGCTCATGCTAGCCTCTTTTTTTGATATTGCTCCCTCAGCAACTGCAATAATTGAGAATTGCTTTCCGTTTTTAATGCGCTCATTAATTTTATCAGCTACTTTGTTAATATCATATGGTATTTCAGGAAGTAAAATGACATCTGCACCTCCCGCTATACCAGCGTATAAAGGCAACCACCCCACTTTGTGACCCATTATCTCAACTAAAAACACTCTGCCGTGAGAGGTGGCGGTGGTGTGAATTGCATCAATAACAGAGGTTGCAACCTCAACAGAACTATGAAAACCAAAGGTAATATCTGTACCGTAAACATCGTTGTCAATAGTTTTAGGCAAATGAATAACATTAAGCCCTTCTTCTCTTAAAAGGTTTGCGGTTTTTTGTGTTCCGTTACCTCCTAAAATAAATAGGCAATCAAACTTCATTTTTTTATAGTTTTCTTTCATTGCCTTAACTTTGTCTATGCTGTTTTCGTCTATTACTCGCATAAGTTTAAAAGGTTGCCTTGATGTGCCTAAAATTGTTCCTCCAAGAGTTAAAATTCCAGAAAAATCTGAGGGTTTCATCAGCTTGCATTCGCCAAAAATAAGACCCTTGTATCCGTCTTTTATTCCGTAAATTTCAACTTCTTGACCAAATTCGTTGTACAGAGATTTTGCAACTGCTCTTATTGACGCATTAAGCCCTTGACAATCTCCTCCACTTGTTAATATACCTACCTTTTTCAATTTAGTCGCCTCTTTCATTTCCTTTAATTATAAAGTTATTCTGCGCTGTGTATTGGTATCAAAGTAGAATTTTCGTTGAATTCTTTAAGTTTTGACAATTTATTATTAGCCTCTTTTGAAAAATTTTGTTGACTGTTCTGCTTCACTTTTCCTCTTTTATCAATAGAAGTATAAGTTGTGTCGCTGTTCATTATTCTTGCATTGGTGTTATCGTTCTCCATTGCTGCAAAAATGTCTAAAACTCGCTCTATTAAATCTTTATCTTTAACAGGAAAAACAAGTTCAACCCTTCTATCTAAGTTTCTAGGCATCCAGTCGGCACTGCCTAAATAAACTTTGGTGTCGCCACAATTCTCAAAAATAAAAATTCTGCTGTGCTCTAAAAGTTGACCTATAATGCTAATAACGGTAATATTCTCACTCAAACCCTCTAATTGAGGTATAAGCCCACATACACCACGAACAATAAGCTTAATAGGAACACCCGCGTTTGAAGCCTTGTAAAGTTCGTTTGTAATCTCTGCATCTATAAGAGAATTTACCTTAATGTTTATTCCACTAGGTAATCCATTTTTTGCGTTTTCTACCTCTGCTCTTATCATTCTAACAAAGAATTTTCTCATATCATACGGAGCAACGACAAAATGGTTGTACATTGGTGAGCTTGAATAACCGGTTAAAACATTGAATAGAGAAGATGCATCTACGCCATAGCGCTCATTACAAGTAAACATACTAATATCAGTATAAAATCTAGCAGTAGAGTCATTATAGTTTCCGGTACCCATATGCACATAGCGTCTTATTCCATCATCTTCTTTTCTTACAACCAAAGCAATTTTACAGTGAGTTTTAAGCCTAAACAAGCCATAAATAACGTGACAGCCAGCTTTTTCTAGCTTTTTAGCCCAAATAATATTGTTCTCTTCGTCAAACCTAGCTTTTAGCTCCACTAAAACAGTAACTTGCTTACCGTTTTCTGCAGCTTTCATAAGTGCGGCTATAATAGGTGAATTTCCACTAACTCGGTACAAGGTTTGTTTTATAGCAAGCACATTAGGGTCGTTTGCGGCACTCTCGATAAAATTAACAACACAGTCAAAACTCTCATATGGGTGATGAACCATCCTATCTTTTTCTTTAATAGTGTCAAAAATATTAGTGCTATCAAAAAAGTCAACAGCAGGAGAAACTGGTGTAATAGGGCTAAAATAGTGGCTTTCAGTATGAGAAACACCAGAAAATTTAGTTAAAAATGTAAAGTCTAAAGGGCCGTGACACTCGTAAATGTCCTTTTCGTCGACATGAAGATTTTTAAATAAAAATTCTTTAATATCTTTATCAGCTTTAGCAGAAAGTTCTAGTCTTACAGGCTTACCGCGTTTTCTTTTCTTAATAGATTTCTCTACTTCCCATAAATAATCTTCGGCTTCTTCATCTATCTCCATATCTGCGTTTCTGGTAATTCTAAACAATGCAGTAGACACTATGTTATGAAGGTCAAAAAAGTGATTTAGCTTAGATATAATAATCTCTTCAAGCAAAATAAAAACTAGTTCATCGTTTTTTTTATTTGTAAGCTGTAAAAATCTCGGCAATATTGAAGGCACTTGAACAACAGAGAAGCACGCCTCGTTTTTATTTTCTTTTTCCTCTAGTTTTATTGCAATGTTAAGAGTTTTATTCGCAAGAACAGGAAAAGGTCTGCTGTTGTCTATTGCCAATGGAGTTAACACGGGAAAAATCACTTTCTCAAAATAATCAGCAATTTGCTTTTTTTGGGTGCTTGAAGTTTTGGCATAACTTAAAAATTCAATTCCCTCTTTTTTTAAGGCTGGAATTAACGATCGATTAAAACAGTTATACTGCTTATCCATAAAAGTGTGTGACTTAGCTTCTACTTTTATAAGTAGCTTTTGTGGTGTTAAGCCTGAGTCATCTTTTCTTTTTATTCCGTTTGATATTTCATCTTTAATTCCAGATACTCGCACCATAAAAAACTCATCTAAATTAGAAGATGTAATAGACAAAAATTTAATCCTCTCCATAAGTGGATTGCTTTTTTTAACTGCTTCTTCGAGCACTCTTTCATTAAAATCTAGCCAACTTAGCTCTCTGCTATTAAATGGCATATTGTTAGGCATAAAACAAAAATCCTTTCACAAAAATTTTAAATTTAATTATTATTAAGCAATGAAGACTTTATAACAAGCATTGGTCTTATGCCAAAAAGCTCCATAAAGTAGTCAGAGCTCTCTTTAAAAGCCCATTGTTCTAAAAGAGGGTTAGATTTTGCACTAGCATAAATATATAGCTCATTGTCATCGAGCTTTAGCCTGTCAATAGCAATTTTATTTTTATGAGATTTATCTAGTGCGTTGGCTAAACGAATAATAGCTGTAAGTTTCATTACCATCATTTTATCTTCAGCACTAATACTTTCAAAAAACATGTCAAACATATGGGTGTCAAACTCATTATAACTTGCAATAATTGCGATAAGATTAATTTTTTGTCGAGATATTCCATAAATATCCATATTTTTTATTAAATCGTATGTGGATATAGTTTTTTGTCTTGTATTTAAATATTCTCCGCAACTGTGAAGAATGGTGGCTAGCTCAAGAAAATGTTTGTGCTCTTTACCTAATCCGTGTACATTTTTAAGCTTGTTAAATAGCTGAGAAGAAATACGCCTTACTGCCTCATAATGAACAGGGTTGCATCGAAACTTAAGGGCTAAGAGCTTAGCAGATTCATAAGAGCTCTCTGTAATATGCTTTGTATAATATGAATTTGAAGAAATAACAAGCTTATTAGTAGCAATTATTTTTAGTATATCAACAGGAGCAATTACAAGTTTTGCATCTGCTCCTAAAAAAGTAGCAAGAACGTAAGAGATACTTAAAGTAGTAGAAAAAACATTGGCGGTTTCCTCTGAAAAATTATATTTTAAAGAGATATTTTCATTAGTTATAGATTTAATGCTTTTATAAAAATTGCTAAGAACAGAGAATTTCATAAATGATATTTCTTCATCATCACTGTTACTGGTTAAATTTTTAACATTTCTAAGTTCACTACCTGTTAAAATAAGTGTTGAAAAAGAAGAAAAATCAATATTTAATTTATTAAACATCATAAATAGATATTCTTCTACCACTAAATGATAATCAGTTGTTTGATGCCTTAAATCGCCAAGCAAATCATGTAGTTTTAAAGACCCTACAGTAATATAGCAAGAGTTTGTTATATTTTTACCATCAAAACAAGCAAGACCTATACTGCCAGAGCCGATATATGCTATAATAGCTTTTCCTATTTTATGGTTTTTTTCTGTTAAGTCTTTAATAATTTGAGAATAAATAAGTGACTTTTCTTCAGAGTCGGCTAAAGTACTAACGTTGATACCATTTTTAATTTTTATTCTATCAGCAATAATATCAGCATTTTTTGCTTCTCTCATAACAGTAGTAGAAACCACATGCATATTCTCAATTCCGTATCCTTCACAAGCAGTTTTAAATTTCGAAAGTATATTATTAAGCTCATTAAGGCTAGAAAACTTTACATACCCAAAATTGAATATCTCATGCCCTAAACTGACAGGATAGCTCAATTTGTCTATTGACTTCACAACTCCCTTAGTGTGTTCAAATATTCCCATTTTAACGTTTTTTGAGCCAATATCAACAACTGCACAACTTCGTGCTTTACTTTTCATACATAAACACTACCCTTCTAATAAAATACTTGCTAGCTCATTTTTATTTTACCACATAATATTTAAAAATTCTACAAATTTATTTATAAAATAAAAATAGCTTCTATATATTACTTTATGTTTTAAAAGTGAGCTCTTGCTTTTTTTTTGCTTATATACTATAATTAAGTATCGAGTAAAAATCAAATTGAATTTATGAAAAACGAGTTTGAATATTTTAACTAATAAATGAGGTAACGAAGTGATACAAAATTCTGGTGAAAATAATCAAGAAAAAATAAATAAATTAAATTATGTGTACACTCTAGAAACAGAATGCAAAGGATGCAATAAATGTATATTAAAATGTCCTACACGAGCAAATAGTGCGCATTGGGAGAACAGTAGGAACATTGTACATATAAAAAACGGATATTGCATATCTTGCGGTGAATGTCTTTCTATTTGCGACCATGGTGCACGTGATTTTTTTGATGATGTAGATAACTTTTTTCAAGATCTTGACGATGGATTAAATATATCTATGTTAATTGCACCTGCTGCACGACTAAATTTTGAGTTATTCCCTAACCTTGTCGGATATTTAAAGTCAAGAGGTGTAAATAAAGTATTCGATGTATCTTACGGTGCAGATATTTGCACTTGGGCATATGTAAAATACATAAAAGAGCACAATCCTAAAACACTTATAGCGCAACCATGTCCTGTGGTAGTTAGCTATATTGAGAAGTTTCACAATGATTTAATCGATTACATTTCTCCTGTTCAAAGTCCTTTGATGTGTTTGGGTATATATTTAAAAAAATACGCAAATTTAACTGATACCCTTGCTTTTCTTTCTCCTTGTATTGGCAAAAAGCGAGAATGTACTGATGAAAGCACTTTTGCTACTGTGAAATATAACATTACATTTACAAAGCTAATTGACTATATTGAGCATAACAACATAAACCTTAGCAACTATGCGCCTACTGCTTTTGATATTACTGATACCTCAATTGGATTTGCTTTTCCAAGGCCAGGTGGTTTAACAGAGAATGTCAAATTATTAGTAGGTGATGATGTGTGGACTAAACAAGTAGAGGGAATTTTTAATATTGAACACTACTTTAAGCAATTTATTTCAGATTTAGAGCAAGACTTACCAGTTCCGTTAATTATTGATGCACTTAATTGTGAGCATGGTTGTAATTTAGGTACAGGCACAAAAAAGTCTGCAAAATACAATTTTATCGATAATTCTATAAATAAAAGAAAACGAGCAGTTACAAAAGAGCAATCTGATAAGTTACTAAATTATTTTGACAACACTTTAAAGCTTGACGATTTTTATAGAAAATATACCGATAGAAGTGCAGAGTACTCTGTTCCTGAAGAAGTTGACCTAGAACCGATTTACTTGGCTTTAGGAAAAATGAGTGAAGAAGACAGGAACTTAAACTGCTTTTCTTGCGGGTATGGAAGTTGCGAAGACTTTGTTTATGCAGTAGCTCATGGTGACAACCACATTAACAACTGTCACCACTTTTTGCTTGAGAAGTTCGTCTCTTTAAGTACTACAGATGTTTTAACAAATGCTTACAACAGGTACAGCTATTCAGAATTTTTAGCTTTGCTTAAAGATAGTCACCCTAAGCTAGTTAGTATTTTATTTGCTGATATTAATAAATTGAAAGAGACTAACGACCTTTATGGGCACGACGCAGGTGATAAGCTTATTATTAATGTCGCCAGTCTTTTACGTAGATTTTTTGGTAATAACATTTATCGTGTTGGCGGTGATGAGTTTATTATTATAGAAACCTATAGCACAAAAGAGCTTTTTGATGAAAAAGTAGCTTCTCTAAAAAATGCTTTAAACACTACTGATGCATCTATTCTTCTTTCAGTAGGGCATGCTTATAGTTATAGTGAGGACGAATTAGACGACCGAATTGCAGAAGCTGAACAAAAGATGTACTTAGATAAACAGGAGTTCTATAATAAAAATGCTAAATACGACCGTAGAAGATAAATGTCTCGATTGTTTTATTTTTCATTGTATTTTAAACGTCTTCCGCCCTTATTGTATTAAAATTTTATTTAACACATGTTTTAATAAGTTACTATCATTTTTATGTGAACATACTGTATTTATAGTTACTCATCTTAGAAAACACTACAGAAATCAAGTGGCAAATTTGAATTAATTTGGTTTTTCGCTTGAGCGCAGTTATTTTTTTTGGTAAATGACTATATATACTTTGTTTCAGTCAACCCATGTAAATCTTACTTCTAAATTAAGCGTCTTTATATTTATGTGAATAAAATAGAGTAAGCAATTGTAATTATTTTTGCAATTGCTTACTCTATTTTACTTTTATTGATAATATAGTCAAACCACTTCAAAACCATGACAAATTCCCACTCATAAAACCCATAAATTAGAGCCTTTGCAAGCATTTCTTTGATGATTTTTGAATTGGTTTGACTATATTTAATACTCTGTTTAATTTTTTATAATTATGGTAAGCATAGAAAGTTGATAAAAAAATAAACGGCAACAATATTGCTACCGTTTACTAATATCTCAACTAGCTATTCAAAGTGTTTATTCTGAATTGGAACAACCACAAGAAGCATTGTCTTTTTTTGCAGAAGCACAACCGCCACTATGTGGGCAACCTGTGCATTTTATTCCATTTTTTCTATCTCGTACAATTTTTAGTACAGCTAAAGCTGCTACTAAAATTATAATGGCGATTAAAATAATAGTGTCCATAATTTTACTTTCCTCTCTCGAGAACACAAAAGCATATGCTTTTGTAAAAAAACGTGTAATGCCATTAATTATGCTTTAACAGCACTTTTCAATTTGTAATCTTCAGCTTTTTTATCGCCTCTAATCATCATAAATACTATAATAGCTATTATAGCTATTGATGCGATTAATCCACCTACAAAGCCTGTGCCTACAGTACCTAAAGTTACTATAGTACCTACTTGATACACTGCAAATCCAACTACAAAAGCAATACCGAATTGTAAACCAATTCCGCCCCATAGCCATTTTGCACTTTGCATCTCTGCATTCATAGCTCCAATAGCTGCAAAGCAAGGAGGTGTATATAGGTTGAACATTAAGTAAGCAAGAGCAGCTGCTGATGTAATACCCATAGTTA
>CAYJEZ010000034.1:0-20900 GCA_964369215.1 uncultured Eubacteriales bacterium | reverse complement strand
CCGCCAGCGTTCGTCCTGAGCCAGGATCAAACTCTCTAAAAAATTGTATATTAAACTCTTGCGAGCTTAAAATCTTTTAAAAGCTGATTGCTCATTTCGTCACTTCTGACTTCGTTGTAGTATTTTAGGTTCTACTTCCTTTTAAACAACATCTCTGCTGTCCAAATTACTGTTTATAGTAATTGTAATTCTTGAGTTTTACTCAAATAAATTACGGGTTCTATATTTGTCTTATTTATTGTTCAATTTTCAAGGTCCTCGCCTTAGCGGACTTTCATTATACCATATCTGCTTTAGCTTGTCAAGTGTTTTTTTCGTCGCTCTCTCAAGCAACTCATTTATCTTACCACACTCGCTCAGTTTTGTCAAGCTTTTTTTAAAAGTTTTTTCTCCAGCTCTCAGCTCTCGTTTTCCAACCGTCTTCCTGCTGTCTTTCTTCTCTCAAAGCGACTAGACTATATTACCACATCTTCTCTTACTTGTCAATACTTTTTTTACCCTTTTTTCGACTTTCTTTTCAGACGCTCGCTCCCTCTCTCAAGAGTGCTCTACTATATTACCACTCCTTCTCCCTTTTGTCAACTCCTTTTTCTCCTTTTTTTACCTTTTTTTCTCTTTCCTACTTTTTCCCCTTTTTTCGTTCTCTTTTCTCACTCTTTTTGGGTTATTTGCTAACAACTTTCTATAATTACTCTCTTATTTTTCTTTTGCCTTCTTTTTTCTCTTTTTTTCCCTTATATATAGAAAGCAATTTATAGGTTATACATCTTACAATTATCAACCCTATAACTATTAATCATAGTTGTGCAGTATTTAATCGCAAAAGTGTTACTTATAAATTGCCTTAACTCATTTTTCTTATATTAATGTAATGGTATTTATTTTAAACCATATTAAAGTATTCTAACAACTTGTGCACAATATAATTCGCCTCGTCTATACTCAACCCATAATACAGCGGTAATCTCAATAATCTATCACTATCTGCCGTTGTATACACGTCTTCACCGTGAAATCTTCCATACTTAAGCCCAGCAGGCGCAGAATGAAGTGGAACATAATGAAAAACACAGTATATATTATTTTCTTTTAGATACGCTATTAACTTTGTACGTTCATCAAGCGTTTTGGTTTTAAACCAATACATGTGTGCATTTGCTTTGCATTCGCTAGGCACATGCATTGTGCTTATAACACCTTTCTCATTTAAATCAGCTAAGCCTTTATTATATATGTCCCAAATACTTAACCTGTGATTGTTTATTTCCTCTGCTACTTCAAGTTGTGACCACAGATATGCTGCATTAAGCTCTGACGGCAAATATGAAGAACCATAATCTTGCCAATTATACTTAGCTATTTCTCCTCTAAAAAAACTGGACCTATTAGTCCCTTTTTCTCTTAGTATCTCTGCCTTTAATTTTTTTGACTCGTCATTAATTATAAGCGCGCCGCCCTCACCCATAGAGTAATTCTTTGTCTCGTGAAAAGAGAGGCATGAAAAATCGCCAATACTACCTAGTGGAATGTTTTTATATTCACTCATCAAGGCTTGAGCTGCGTCTTCAATAACAATCAGGTTATATTTTTTAGCAATACTCATAATAGTATCCATTTCGCATGATACTCCTGCATAATGAACTACACATATTGCTTTTGTTTTATCAGTTATTGCCGCTTCTATTTTATTCTCATCTATATTCATAGTATCTGGGCGTACATCAATAAAAACCAACTTAGCACCTACAAGAACAAAAGCATTTGCTGTAGACGAAAATGTAAATGAGGGTAAAATAACCTCGTCACCTTCTTTAAAGTCACTCAAAAACGCAGCCATCTCAAGCGCGTGTGTTCCGCTTGTAGTTAGCAATGTATGCTTACCACTACACTTATTGTTCAACCAATCAGAGCATTTTTTTGTATAATTTCCATCTCCACAAAGTTTATTACTGCCCATAACATCTCTCATATAGCCCATAGTTGATTCTACAATAGGTGGTTTATTAAACAATATCATATTAATTCCCCTTTTTATTTAAGCTCTTATTTGTAAATACAATTATTTCAAATAAATCTACTTAATAATCCTTATCACTAAGTTTATCAATTATTATTCGTTAACTTAAAATTATGCTATCTCTTGGTTTTTCTATAGTTTAATTTAACATTACTGATTACAAAAACTTACTTGTTAAAGTGTCCATTGCACTAAAAAGGCATATCAAGTTAACTAAAGCAATCGCAAATACTATATACGCTGCCTTGTTTTCTAATTTTAATTTTATAAACATTTTTTCAAATCCTGTTGTTAAAAAATACATTAATGCAACTATTACAGAAATAATATACCTTCCTTGTGGCTGATAATCATATGAGTAAGAATAATAAACAGAAAGACCAATAACTAATAAAGATGAAAACAATAATACTGAGTTAAACAAGATATCTTTCTTAATAACCATTTTTTCATATGACTCATTCGTAATTAACTTTCTGGTTTCTTCATTTAATTTAGGATATCTCAAAACAACTGCAAGCGCTCCCAAAATAATAAATAATAAAACATAGTAAAAATAAATTCCATCATTAATTAATATGCTCACATGATCGAATTCCCCTATAAACGACAAAACTGTCTCTACTATCCATTTATCTAATAGCATATCTAACAATGAAACCCCTTGGTTTTGTAGTGTTTCTCGTTGGTCAAAAGCATATTCATCTAAGGCATATAGTGTTGAATACTCATATGAAGTACTCATTCCAATAAAATCACCCTCGTAAATAATAGCATTTCTAATAAACCACCAACCGGCTAGCAATAAGGCAACAGCTACTACTATTGAGGCTTTTGTTAAAGTAATTTTTATATCCATTTTATTTTTCACAGCAATTGCAATGTAAAAAATTATACTGCCCAAAATAAAAGGATATGCATTTGAATAAGATAATGAACAAATAGAAATTGATAAACCTACAAAAACCAACGAGTGCAACCCTAATTTTGTATTATAAGCCATAATCCAATAATAAATAATCATACTAACAGACATAAGCGCAAACATGTCGTTTCCCATATATGAGCCTAAGTAAACAAACTGAGGAATAAGAATTGTCATATATATAAATAACCATTTATATGCACCAGAAAACAATTGATTAGCTATTTTAATTATATATGTTACAGTAATAACTCCAAATGTAACCACAGCCATTCTGGCTGCTAAAATCAAAGCATCTGGGTCTGTAGTAAACAAGCTCGTAATTTGCATATACATGGCACTCACAATTCCGCTAATATAAGGCGAAAAGGCATATGAAATACCCCAAATAGGATTTCTTATCAATGGGTCTCCACCATGAGGCAAACTGCCATAAGTATATACATAATTAATTACATCAAATCGCATAGTTTCATCAGGAGGGCTTGCGTATGGGCTTATATTTGCCCAAATGAAAAACATCAAAAACGAAAAAACTATTGTTATTATTTCTAATATTTTGCCTTCGTTTTTCATTATTGTATCTTTATATTCATAAGCCATTAAAATAATAATAAACAACAGTATTGTCAAAGCTAATGTTTGTAGTGGCGAAACTAAAAGTGAAACCTTAACAGCCCATGAAAAATCTTTTATCGAGGTGGAAATATCACCTAAACTAAAACTTTCACCTGTAAAAGAGCCAATGTCAATTCGCAATAAATAATTACCACTTTCAGGTATAGCAATTATTAACTCTGTTTCGTTTGCTTTTAAATCAAATTTTTCAGAATTTTTCTCAGAAATTTGCCCTTTGCCATTATAGAAAAAAAACTGTACTGTAATGCTTTCAGATAAAGGTTGTGAAAAATTTATTTTTACTAGTTTCGCATTATCTTGTATAGGTACAAACAGTTTTGGGTCGTCTTCTATTACAGTGTACAAATCGCCCTCAATATCATAATTTTCGCTTTTTTCCACTTCGGTGCTTATATATTCAAAATCTGCTCCATAAAAATCATAATCCGCTGTGCTAATAGGTGAATTTAAAGCAATTTGAATTATTATTGATAATAATATAGAAATAGCTAAAATAAATAAAACATATTTATACTTTAAAGCCTCTTTATATATAATTGAATTTTTATTCTTCAATTTTTGCAAGTATATCACACTTTCTCTTGATTATTATTTTTACTTTTTGCTAAATAAGTTAGGCTAAGCTATTCTTATTCACAATATATAGTAAAACTATTAAGCAATTTTTTTCTCTATAAAAACTGTATAACACATATTCGTTATACAGCTTTTACTTGTACTTTATCTTTTTTTTGCAAATTACATTTATCTAGTTTACTATAACATATAATCATAAGTTTTTAATCTTTTTTCATCTTCTATTATTATAGTCTATCTCTGCAATAAAATGTGCTTAATGCATCATAAAATTTCAATTTTTTATCAACTACCATAGCTTTTACTTACTACTAAAAAGCCATGTTACTTCACCTTATTATAATTGAATTGCCCTAATTTGTCAATTTTTATTTGGTGCAAAAAAGAGCTTGTGTTTAATTGTACAATATCTATTGAACAATAGAATATTATTTTAAAAAAGTCTTGACAAATTATTAACAATGCATTAAAATGTGTTTTGTGGTGTTTGTGTGTGTTTATGTGTGAAGCACACAAGTGCAATACATATTGGTGGTGATATAATGTTTCCTAACGAGAGACATGCAGTTATTTTAAACAAAATAAAAAAAGATAACTCTGTAGCTGTATCAGATTTAATGGATATATTAAATGTATCTTTTGAGACTGTTCGCAGAGACTTATTCAATTTAGAGAAAGCCGGAAAGCTAAAAAGGGTGCACGGCGGAGCAATATCCGCAGCTGTTCCTAATGAGTTTCCTTTGTTTAGCAATAGATTAGAGCTCAACAGAGAAAGCAAAGATTTATTATCAAAAAAGGCAATGAAGTTAATCTCTGAAAAAGACGTTATAGCAGTAGACTCAGGCAGTACATCGTCAAGTTTTGCTCGGGCTTTGCTAGAGAACTTTAACGAGCTAACAATAGTATCTTACTCAAAAGAAGCAATAGACATTTTGTCTGAAAATAAGAAATTTAACATTATTTCAACTGGCGGAATGTACCTTTATTCTGAAAAGGCATATTATGGTGCTATTGCAAATTTAACCTTAGAAAATCTCCAGTTTGAAAAGGCATTTATTTTCCCTTCAGCTGTTTCATTAGAATATGGTATTCAAGACTTTTCATACGAGCTTATTGAACAACAAAAACTATTACTAAAAAAAGCAAATCATCCATATATCTTAGCAGACAGCACAAAGTTTGAAAAAACAGCAAATTTCACTGTAGATAAAGATGTGTATAAGCACACTTTTGTATCTGATGATAATTTCTCTAAATCAATTAAAGAAATTTACATAAAAAACAATATTAATATATTATAGTATACCTTTACTACTAAAAACACTAAAAAGAATGGAGTATTAAAATGAATAACAAAGTAATATTAATTTTATCAGACGGAATGAAAGGCGACAGTGTTTTAAACTGTGGCAACGAATATGCAAAAAAACTGGTTGACACATATGCTTCAAAACTAGACACACAAACGGTAATGCCAAGCGTTACACTTCCGTGCCATATGTCGCTATTTTTAAGTGTTCCACCAATGCGCCATGGCATATTAACAAATACATATGTGCCCCAAGTCCGCCCAATTAATTCTCTTATCAATGTGTTATATGATAACAAAAAGACATCTGCAATGTTTTATAACTGGGAGCAATTAAGAGACATTTCGCGCCCTGGGGCATTAGACCACAGCTTATTTACTGAAAACGAGCTAGACGGTGTAGGCGACGAAATTTTAACACAATCAGCTATTGATTATATCGAGAAAAAATCACCCGACTTTGTGTTTTTATATTTAGGTTGTAGCGACCATTTAGGCCACCGCTACGGTTGGGAGAGCGAAGAGTATATTAAAGGTATAAGCCATTCTTTTGACATGATTGAAAAAGTTTGCAGCGCTATTTCTGACGATTACACAGTAATTATCACCTCAGACCACGGTGGGCATGATAGAACTCATGGCACTGAGATGCCTGAGGATATGACTATTCCTCTAATATTGATATCTGACTACTTTAAGGCTAACCCTAAACTACGTGATAATATAAATATAATAGACATAGCCCCTACTATAGCCAATATTATAGGCGTTCCTTGCGATGAAGACTGGGAAGGTAATTCTCTTGTATAAAAAAAAACTTGCACTAAATAAAAGTCTTTTGTTTAACAAAGACATTAAGTTTACTTTTTTGTTTTGCTTGGTTTACTTTACAAGTTATATAACAAGGGTTAATTACGGAGCTGCGCTTATTGATATTTCAGATAAGTTAGACGTATCTGACTCACTTGCTGGCATTCCTGTATCTTTAAGCTTTATAAGTTATGGGGTTGGCCAATTGGTAGCTGGCTACTTAGGAGACAAATTAAACAGCGTTAAAATAGTTACATCAGGATTAATTTTGACAGCTACTATGAATATTTTTGTTTCGTTTAGTTCTAGCATTTATTTAATTATGGTGTTTTGGGCTATAAATGGTTTTGCTCAGTCTTTATTGTGGCCGCCACTTGTTAAAATAATGTTATCTGTTTTTAGTGTTGAGCAATACAAAAAAAGCTGTGCATTTGTTATAATGGCTTCGTCGGTTGCAACAATAATAACCTATATTATAGTGCCAATATGTATTAGTAACTTTAGTTATAAATTAGTGTTTATTGGTAGTGCCGCATTGGCGGCGATTGTTGTTGTAATTTGGACTTTTAATACAAAAGATATTGTTTTAACCGACATAGTAGTGCAAAATCCTACTAGCGAAAAAATCTCTATTCTTAACATGATTTCATCGCTAAAACTTATTCCTATAATGATTATTATTGTGTTGCAAGGAATGTTAAGAGAGGGTGTTACACTGTGGATGCCAGCCTTTTTAAGCGACAACTTCAATCAATCTGATTCAATTTCAATATTTACAACTACTTTACTACCGATATTCAGTATTGCCACAGTGGCTATAACTAGGGTAATAAGTAAAAAAATAAATAGCGAAATTACACTGTCTGCTTACTTATGGCTTGTTTCGCTAATTTCTGGAATTGCACTTTTTGTTGGTATGGACAACATAGTGATTTCGGTTATTACATTAACAAGTATAACCTCTTGTATGCATGCAATAAACTTGCTTTTAATAGCAAATTTACCGGCAAAGTTTGTTAAATATGGTAAAATATCCACTATTTCAGGAGTGCTTAACTCTTGCACTTATTTAGGCAGTACTATTTCAACATATGCAATTGCAAAAATAGTAGAAGTAGTGGGTTGGAGCGGTAATGTAATTAGCTGGATGATAATAGCTTTTTTAGGCTTGGGTTTATGTTTATTTACGCAAAGGCAGAAAAGGGATATATAATTTTCCAATTTATTAATATAGTTTCAATATTGTAGTAATATTTTATTTAAATATTTCTTAAAATGTTATATATTGTTTTTTATTAAGCTTTATCAGTATTTTTCGTAATATGATACAAAATTAAACAGTTAATAAATTGTAACACTTTGTACAAATAGGCAAATTTGCTAATTTGATGCGATATTTTTTATACAAAATATTGACAAAATATTTATTATATGATATATTAGCAGTAAATTTATTATCAAAATGTAAATAGAAAGTGGTTGTTATATGAATAAAATTGCTAAAAAAAATGAAAGCGCTTTCAAATATGATTTAAGAAAAAACAAATGGTTAATCGGTATGTCAATTCCTGGATTGATTTATATTATCTTGTTTAATTATGCTCCTATGTTTGGACTCGCGACAGCTTTTCAAGATTATAGTTTATTTAAAGGTATATTAGGTTCTGAGTGGGTAGGCTTTGAGAACTTCGTTAGGTTCTTTGACGGAATTTACTTTTTTAGAACTTTAAAAAATACGTTCTTATTAGGACTATACGATTTGCTATGGGGCTTTCCTGCACCTATTATTTTAGCACTTGTTTTAAATGAGGTAAGAAGCAGTAAGTTTAGAAGAATAACACAAACCATTACATATTTGCCTCACTTTATATCTGTAGTTATTATTGTTGGTATAATGCGTTCTATTTTTGCTGCAGACGGCGGAATTATTAATGAAATGATTATGTTCTTCGGCGGTGAGTCTATAGCTTTCTTTAATGAGTCTTCATGGTTTAGAACATTATATGTAGGCTCAAGTATTTGGCAACACGTTGGATATAACTCTATTATTTACTTAGCTGCTATTGCAAGCATTGACCCACAATTATACGAGGCTGCAAAAATCGACGGTGCCTCAAGAATGCAATGTGTTTATAAAATTACGCTTCCTTCAATTGTTCCAACCATAGCTGTTCTTCTAACAATGCGTTTTGGATCTATACTAGGTGTTGGATTTGAAAAAATATTACTTATGTACAGCCCAGCAACATACGAGGTTTCTGACGTTATTGCTACTTATGTATATAGAGTAGGTATGCTTGAAAAAGACTTCGGTTATTCCTCGGCTGTAGGTTTGTTTAATAACATAGTCGCTATTATACTTTTAACGGGCGGTAACTTCTTCTCGAAAAAAGTGTTAAAAGAGAGCTTGTGGTAATAGAAAATATAACAATGAAAGGATTTGTAGTATGAGAAGAAATGGAAACGCAATTAAAGAGACTTTAGGCGACGCTACTTTTAATACGGTAATAATAGTTTTTCTAATAATCGTTAATATTGTAATGTTATACCCATTTATTTATGTTTTATCTACATCGATAAGTGACCAATCTGCTGTTATGGCAGGAGATGTTTGGCTTTACCCAATAGGTTTTGACTTAACCGCCATGAATGAGATTATGTACTTTCCTGGGTTTTTGAATTCATATAAAAATACTATTATTTACTCAGTAAGTGCCACTGTTCTAACATTGGCTATCACATCATTTACCGCATACCCGCTTTCAAGACCAGAGTTTAAAATGAGAGGTTTTATTACAAAAATTTACCTATTTACAATGTTCTTTGGCGGCGGTATGATTCCTACTTTCTTGGTTTATAGAGCTTACGGCTTTGTAGATAACCCACTTGTTATGATTATTCCAGGAGCACTGAGCGCATATAACTTAATTATTATGCGTACCTTCTTTCAAGGAATACCATCAAGCTTGCATGAGTCAGCATATTTAGACGGCGCAAACGACATGACAATTTGGTTAAAAATAGTCCTTCCGCTTTCAAAACCAGTGCTTGCAACAATTGCATTATTTACAATGGTTGGAGTATGGAACAACTTCTTTACTGGCCTTCTTTACTTTAACGACGCAGACCTTTACCCACTGCAATTAATATTAAGAATGATACTTATCAATGCATCTATGCAGGCCTCTTCAGTTGAGGGAAGCTTTGCTGACTTTGACCAAACAGCGGCAACAGAGTCATTAAAATCTGCAAGTATAGTAATTAGTATTATACCTATTGTTTGTGTATATCCGTTTGTACAAAAGTACTTTGTAAAAGGTGTTATGATAGGTGCGGTTAAAGGCTAATTAGCAAAACCATAGTTAATTATTTTGTAGACTCATATTACCTTTTTATAAAGGTTTATGATATAAGCGCGGTTAAGTATATTACTAAATTTACTATTATTCTTACATAAGATTTATATGTAACTTTTACTTATTAAAATAATTTATACTCAAACCGCAAAATTTTATTTTATTTGGAGGAAAGACAATGAAAAAAATTATGATACTTTTATTGGCTTCTTTACTAACTGTAAGCTCATTAGCAGCTTGTAGCACAGAAGGCGATGAAGGCACAACTTCTGAAGGCGGCACTTCAACTGCAACAGACGACACAGAAGACGACACAGCAGAAGGCGATGACGAGGGTAGCGCTGACATGGGTTATGGCGTATACGATAGCCCAGAGGCAGTAAGCGAAGAGATAATCAACCCTGAGATTATGCTAACAACACAAGAGATTTTCGACAATACAACTCCTGCTTTCCAAGCTATGAAAACACTTACAAACATTGAGTTTGAAGTTATAGCTGTACCTCTTGCAAGCTGGAACGAGAAAGAAGCTACTACACTAGCATCAGGCGACCTTCCTGACATTTTTGCTGCAAGAAGCTACCAAACAATTGACGATTATGGACCTGAGGGCGCATTCTTAAGCTTTGAGCCATATATCGAAGAAGGCAAAATGCCTAACTACATTGATGTACTATCTTCATACGACCCAGCTATGAAACTAGCTACTTCTCCAGACGGCAACCGTTACGGTGCTCCTAGAATTTACGAAGCTCCTCGTATGGACGAAACTTTACTTTCTCGTCTAGATATCTTAGAGGACCTAGGCTTTGATCGTGAAATCGAGACAATGGATGAGTTCCTTGAGATTTTAAGAGCTATTAAAGCAGAGTATCCTGACTCTACTCCTTACGTTAACCGTTGGGGTACAACTCACGTTCTTTCTGGCTTTGCTGGCGGAATGTTCAACACAAGCTACACATACGACCTAGTTCCTGGTGCAACTGAGTATGTTTGGGGCCCTGAGTCACAAAACTACAAAGATTTACTTACACTATTAGCTACAATGTATGAAGAAGGCCTTATTAACAAAGACTATGCAACAATGGTTGATGCTGAGTGGGACGAAGCTTGGATTTCTGATAAAGCTATGTTCTCATGGGATTATTGCGTAGGCGACACCTTACTATCAAAAGGCGGAAGCGCTATTACAAACCCAGACTTTAATGTTGTTTCTGTAACTCATCCTGAGTACAACGGCGAGCGTGCACTTGCAGGCACTCTACATGGTTACTATGGATATACAAAAGCTATTGCTGCTGACAGTGAGTATGCAGACGAGTTAATCCGTTGGATTGACTGGACATATGCTCCTGAAGGACAAGAGGCTCTAATGTTCGGCGTTGAGGGCGAGCATTTCCAAAAAAATGGCGACGAGTATGAAATGCTAATCGACATCGCTTACACAGGTAACCCAGAAGGAACTATTCCTGATGCAGGCGGATTTAACGACCAAGACTTATTTAGTGTTCTACCTAAAGTAGGTATGGACTTCTATGAGGGCGTTGGCGACATGAAAATTGACTCAGTTAACTGGTGTGAAGATAACGGTTTATTCGTAGGCTTCCCACAAGGTGCACGTTTCTATGATGATGACGTATCTGCTGATTATAACGATATCAGAACTGCTCTTAACACATATATCGAAGAAGAGAGTGCAAAAGTTATCAACGGCGAAACAAGTGTTGAGGATTGGGACAACGTAGTTCAAATCGCTATCGAAGAGTTCAAAGCTCACGAAGGCCTTGCATTACTAAACCAAGCTTATGCTGATACATACGCTGAATAATTTTCAGTAACCTACAAAACGGTTATTAACCGTTAAAGTTAAAACTATTAAATGCAAACAGTGGTTATTGGCTACTGTTTGCATTTTTTAATGTAATAACTACATAATGTAGTAGCTACATAATGTAGTATCTACATTAAAAACAGATTTTTATAACAACTTTGAAGGCGCAAATTTAATTTGCATTAGAAAGGCATGGCAATAATTATGAAAAAAAATGTTATGGTTATACTCTGCGACCAACTTAGACCAGATTTTCTGTCTTGCTACAACGATAATTCGCCTGTTAATACTCCTAATATTGATAATCTTGCATTAGAGGGCACATTGTTTCAAAAGGCTGTAACAGCTTCGCCTGTTTGCGCACCCGCACGTGCCTCTATGATGACAGGCAGATATGTTAGCGACCATAAAGTTTGGACAAATGATATTCCTTTTAGAGAGGGCATGGAGTATCTGCCGCAGAGAATGAAAAAAAACGGATATGTTTGCGGTGCATTTGGCAAACTTCATCATTTTCCGGGTAAAGACACTAAAGGATTTGACATTGCTTGGCAAATGGAAGAGAATCGATTGAAAGAGGATGACGATTACTTCAACTATCTTCAGTCTAAGCACAGTGAGGTTACCCGTATTTTTAATATAGACAAAAATGGAATGTTTGCATACAGCCCAGAAGAATATTACGAGAGCCAAATTGCAAAAAATGCACTTGATTTTATTCAAGAGAACAAAGGCGAAAAACCTTTTTTTGCTTGGGTTTCTTTTCAAGGACCTCACACCCCAATGGACCCACCTGAATTTGATTATGAAGTTGAAGAAGTGCTAGAACCAGTAAATCCAGATTTTGTTCCACACAGCGAGGTTACCGAATATCGTAGAAGCAGAGAGACCTCTATGACGCCTGAGCAAGTAGCTCGCTACCGTTTAGACTATTGCAAAATGATTGAATTTATCGACTATAAAATTGGTGAGATGGTAAAATACCTTAAAGACAATAATCTTTATAAAGAGACTGTAATTATTTTTTCTACTGACCATGGCGACCTATGCGGTGACTACGGAATGTTCTCAAAAGGGCCTTATATTTTCAGTGCACAGCTTGAAGTGCCTTTTATTGTAACAAACCACCCAGAGCTACCAAAAGGTGTAAAAACCGACATGCTAACAGGCAATTTAGATATAGGAACTACCGTTCTAAAAATAGCAAAAGACGACAAACCTTTAGGTTACTCACGAGATGTTGCAACTATGTGGAATAACCCTGAGCTACAAAGAGAAAGCGTTTACACCGAGTTTTGCGACTCTGTAAGAATACTTTCAAACAAAGAGTACCGTTTTGCATATTACCCTTTTGCAAAAGAGTGCGAACTGGTTTTAATTGAAGACGAAACAACAAACCTTGCAGATAATCCAAAATATGCTTCAGTAAAAGATAATTTTTATAAAGATATTATCGATTATATGATAATATCGCAAGGGGTAAAAATAGAGGCACACGACTTAACCCCAAAAGTGCAAGAAGGACTAAAGAAAAAACTGCCTGATTATCAAGATATAATTCCGCTAGCTATTCCAATACCATCAAAACTGCATATTGAGAGGCTAAAGTCAGATAAGCTAGACTATAAATATAATGAATTTTGTAAAACAAAGCCTATAATTAACCATTATGGAAAGTATTGGGAAGAAAAGTAATTATTTCAAAATACAGTTTTAATTTTTGTTTTGTCTTTTAAATATTAGTAAACAAAATAGATTTTATTTATATATTTATGTTGAAATTTAGATTGATTTACACTATAATCAAATATAAGAATTGGAGGTTGAAATTATATGAGCACATTGAGTTATAATAGTAAAACATTTTTATTAAATGGCGAAGAGTTCAGAATTCTTTCAGGCGCTATTCATTACTTTAGGGTTGTACCTGAGTATTGGGAGGACAGGCTTAAAAAACTAAAAGCTTGCGGTTTTAACACAGTAGAGACATATTGTAGCTGGAACTTGCACGAAATTAAAGAGGGTGAGTATGACTTTACAGGCATACTAGACCTTAAAAAATTTTTAGAGACAGCTCAAAAAGTAGGACTAAAGGCTATTGTAAGGCCGGGCCCTTTTATTTGCGCAGAGTTCGATTACGGCGGTTTGCCTTATTGGCTAAACAACTACAACATGCGTATTAGATGCTTTGACGAAGTTTATTTAGAAAAAGTTAGAAGATATTTCAAAGTACTTTGCGAGCAAATCAAGCCACAACTAGACGTTAACGGCGGTAACGTAATAGCTATGCAAATTGAGAATGAGTATGGCAGTTACTGCAACGACAAAGAGTACTTAAGAGAAATTGCAAAAATGTATATTGAAAACGGTATGGACTGTTTGTATTTCACATCAGACGGCCCAGGTGATTTATATCTTTCAAGCGGTACTATACCTGAATATTTAGCTACTTGCAATTTTGGTAGCCGTGGAAAAGAAGCTTTTGAATGCTTTAGAAAACATAGACCTAACGAGCCATTTGTGTGTATGGAATTTTGGAACGGTTGGTTTGACCATTGGGGTGAAGAACACCATACAAGAACAGCCGAAGATGCTGTAAAAGCTATGGAAGAGATATTAGACCAAAACGATGGTAACGGCAATGTCAACTTTTATATGTTCCACGGTGGTACAAACTTTGGCTTTACTTCAGGTGCAAATTTTGATGCAAATAAGGGCGGTCACCAACCAACTATAACAAGCTACGACTACGACAGCCCTTTGTCTGAGTGCGGAGACATGACAGACAAATACTATGCTGTAAAAGAGAGCCTTGAAAAGCGTTATGGCAAGGCACCTGAGCTTGATGTTAAAAATCTACCTAAAAAAGCTTATGGCAAAGTAGAGCTTACTAAAAAAGGCGGACTATTTTACAACTTAAACAATTTATCAAAATCTGTTGATGGCGTGCATACTCTTACTATGGAGGAATTAGGCCTACCGTTTGGATTTGTTATGTACTCTACAGTATTAAGAGGAGCAACAGGTGGCGAGGTAAAACTAAGTGTTGACGACGTAAGAGACAGAGCAATGGTTTACCTAGACGGTAAACTTGCAGGCATTAAAGATTGTATGGGCAGAGACGACATCATTAACGTATGCTTTGGCGAAAAAGACAGCATTAAACTTGACATTTTAGTAGAGAACATGGGCAGAATTAACTTCGGCCATGAAATAGGCGAAAAAAAGGGTATTGAAAACGGGGTTAGAGTTGGATTTGTTCATCAAACCGGCTACACCATGTACCCTATGCAGCTAAATGATATATCTGCTGTTGAGTATGAAAACGCAGTTGAAGGACAACCCACTTTTTATAGCGGTGAGTTTGAAGTGGACGAGCTTTGCGACACATTTGTTTTGCCTGAAGGTTTTACAAAGGGTGTTATTTACATTAACGGATTTAACCTAGGCAGATACTGGAACGAAAAAGGGCCACAAAAAACGCTTTACATTCCTGCTCCTTTACTAAAAATGGGTAAGAATGAACTTGTTGTTTTAGAGCTTGAAGGAACAGACAGAGAGTATCTATCATTGTTAGATGCACCAGATTTAGGTTGATTTGATGTATTAAAAATTTAACTTAATAAAAAACGGCTATCACATTATTCTAAAAATACATTGTGATAGCCATTTTACTTATGCGGTTTTTGCTTTGGTTGTGTTAGTTTTGGAGCTTGAATGACTATATATATTAAGCATATACTTTAACAATCAACTATAGCTTAGCAACACAAAATGTAAGAGCATTATTAAAAACAACAACAAAAAAGATAATGTTTGCATTTATTATATAACAGTGGTAGAATGAAAGCTGTTAAATGTAATTTGTTGAATTACATTTGTAAAAGAATATCAATTGAATAATATAAGTTGAAACGGAGAATATTTATGTCACATAATCACGAACACAAGCACACAGAAGACTGTTGCCACGGGCATCATCACGACCATGGTTCAAGTTGCTCTTGCTCACATGACCACCACGACTGTTGTAGTCATATACAAAAAGGCAAGCTAAGCGAATTAAGCGATGCAGAGCAACATTTTTTAGAGCATTTGGCTTTGTATAAATGCCTACCGGTTGCACAATTTGTGCTTAAAAGCTCAAAAGAGGGCTCGTTTGAGTCGGTTGCGCTCTCTCCTGTATTTATTACAGAGACAACAGATACAATGGAACAAGTGAAAAATTTTGGAGAAAAACTAAAGAATCTAGAGGCAAAAGGCTTTATTACACTTGACTACGATATTCCTATAAAAGATTATAGCTACAGTGAGTATTATGAGTCTGAGTTGTTTGCTTATTTTAAAACAACAGTTGAAGAGGGCAAAAATAAAACAAGCTTTTTAGGTGATGTAGCAACTATAGAAACAGGTAGCATGGTTATTGCAGAGTAATATTTGCTAACAAAATTATGTTGACAAATGAATTAATATGGAGTAGAATGAAGTTAGTTTAAGCTAATTAATCCGCTTTAGGGCGGATTAACCAAGGCACTAAAGTTAGCTGTAACTAACTAATTTGATAGAAAAGAGGTATTTATAATGAGCAAAATAGCAATAATATATTGGTCTACTACTGGCAATACTGAAATTATGGCAAATAAGATTTTTGAAGGAGCAAAAGAAACCGAGAACGACGTAAGCATTTATGCTTGTGCAGAGTTTGACACAGCGACTATAGAAGACTATGACACAGTAGTTTTAGGTTGCCCAGCTTGCGGAAGCGAAGAGATGGACGACACCGAATTTATTCCAATGTTTGAAGCAATAAAAGATAAACTAGCAAGTAAAAAAGTAGCTATGTTCGGCTCTTATGGTTGGGGCGGCGGAGAATATATGCAAACTTTTATTAGCGATTGCCAAAGCGATGGAATTACTTTTACCTCTGAGCCAATATTGTCTGAAAACACACCAGACGCTGACATAGAAGAGCAGTGTATTACTTTTGGTAAAGCATTAAACTAATTTAAGTTATGTAATAAAAAAGGCACTGTTAACTTACTATGAAAAGGTTGCATTTTTGAACATTTTAACTTAACATTGCCAATATAAAAATAGAAAAGAGGAAATAATTATGTCTATGATAGGAAAAGAAGTAATGGATTTTAAAGTGCAAAGCTATATTGATAATAGCTTTAAAGAACTTAACAAAAGTGATATTTTAGGTAAATGGGGCGTATTTTTCTTTTACCCTGCAGACTTTACTTTTGTTTGCCCTACAGAGCTAGAAGACTTAGCTAATAAATACGATGACTTTAAAAATGTTAATTGCGAGATATACTCTGTTTCTTGCGATACACATTTTGTGCACAAAGCATGGCACGACGCTTCTGATACAATTAAGAAAATTCAGTACCCCATGCTAGCAGACCCAACAGGTGCTTTAGCTCGAGATTTTGACGTGATGATTGAAGAAGTAGGACTTGCAGAAAGAGGAACTTTTATTGTTAATCCTGAGGGAAAAATTGTAGCATATGAAGTTCTTGCAGGAAATATTGGAAGAAACGCAGACGAGCTTTTTAGAAGAGTGCAAGCTTTGCAGTTTGTAGCAGAGCATGGCGATGAAGTTTGCCCAGCAAAATGGAAACCCGGTGAAAAAACATTAAAACCAAGCCTTGATTTAGTCGGCTTAATATAAGTAAAACTATAGAGAGCGACAGTGCCATACCTGTCGTTCTCTTAATTATATCAAATATGAACTTGAACTAAATCTATTTTCTTACTTTACCTAGTGTAAATATTTATATAGGAGTTAAATACATGAAAAACAATTTTTATGATGCAATAATAATAGGTGGAGGACCAGCAGGACTATCTTCTGCAATATATACAGCACGTGCAAAATACAAAACTTTAGTGCTTGAAAAAAACAAATTTGGTGGCCAAATTACAATAACATCAGAGGTGGTTAACTACCCTGGTGTTTATCACACCAGTGGCGAAGACTTAACTAAAGAAATGCAAAAGCAAGCAGCTGCATTTGGTGCAGAATTTTTATTAGCAAATGTACAAAGCTTTGCTAAAGATAAAGACTTTTTCACAGTAAAAACCGATAAAGGTGAGTTTTGCACTTTAGGTTTAATCGTTGCAAGCGGTGCTTCGCCTAGAATGGTAGGCTTTAAAGGTGAAGAAGAGTTTAAAGGTAGAGGAGTTGCTTACTGTGCCACTTGTGATGGTGAATTTTTTTCAGGTAAAGATATTTATGTTGTAGGTAGTGGTTTTGCAGCCTGTGAAGAGTCTTTATTTTTAACAAGATTTGCAAGCAAAATACACATGATAATTATCGGTGACGACTTCACTTGCACTGGCTCTGTTGTAGAAGAAGTGAAGGCGCACGAAAAAATTAATCTTTTATACAATACAAGTGTTAAAGAAGTGTTTGGAGAAAATTATGTAAAAGGAATTAGCCTTATTCAAAATGGAAAAGAACTTAATTTTTCTGACGAAAAAGGAATAGGCGTCTTTGTTTTTGCCGGTTATGCCCCCGCAAGTGCAAATTTTGCAGACACAATAAGATTGAACGAACAAAAATATATAATTACTGATGAAAACAGAAAAACAAATATTGATGGAGTATATGCTGCAGGAGACATTTGCATTAAAAATTTAAGGCAAGTGGTTACAGCCGTATCTGACGGCGCTACCGCTGCGACTTCTCTTGAAAAACACATTGCGGCAGAGTACGACAGACTAAAACTTGAAAAAAGAGAGTATAGCGCACCTAAAAAACAACAAGTTAAAAACGATACAGTAAAACAAACAGCAAGCGACGACAGTTCGTTTATATCTAGTGAAATCAAAGAGCAATTAGAGCCAGTAATATCTCGTTTTTCTTCAAATATTATTCTTAAATATAAGTTAGATGAAAAAGAGATATCGAATGAAGTTGAAGGATTTATGGGCGAACTCTCTACCCTTTCTGATAAAATAATATGCAAAAAAGATGATACGCTTAATGCAAAAGCACTTCCTGCTATTTCAATATTTGATGCAACAGATAATAATAAAGGAGTGTCATTTCATGGTGTACCGGGCGGGCACGAGTTTAACTCTTTTGTTGTAGGTCTTTACAACGCGGCGGGGCCTGGCCAAATAATAGCACAAGAAGATATTGAAAGAATTAATGCTATAAACAAGCAAATACAAATAGACTTAGCAGTAACTTTATCTTGCACTAACTGCCCAGAGCTTGTTATGGCGGTAGAGCGTATAGCACTGCTAAACGATAATATTACACTTGATATATATGATTTATCAAAATATGAAGATTTAAAAGCAAAGCATAACATAATGAGTGTGCCTTGCATGGTAATAAACGATACTCAAGTACACTTTGGCAAAAAAAGCATTTCAGAGGTATTGAGTGTACTTGAGGGAATATAGCTACAGTGAGTATTATGATTTTGAGTAGTTTGCTTATTTTAAAACAACAATTGAAGATAATAAAAAAGCTTTTTGCTTATTCGAAAAACCTCATAAGCATAGTCAAATAAATATAGTTAATTAGCTTGTAATATAAAAGCAGCATTCGCTTATGAATACTGCTTTTATTGTTTATTAAATTTTAATGCCCTTAGCAAAGGTAAATACTAACTATCTAATACCTCATAAGGTGGAATATAGCTTCTGTAAGTAAGCATTAAAGCATACTCGCCCTCTGAGTTTTTGCCTATGTCTACATTTAAGCGGATACCCTCTATTAAACCTACAAAGTACATTCTGTCATAATCATCAGCTTTTACATCTACCTCAGGCTGATATTTTTGTATATTCTCATCAGGGTCTGTTCCGGGGCGAATTTTTACAAAAAATGGGATTGTATACGGATATAGAATTTCACTCTGTTCAAGCGCCTCTACAGGGTCTTCAAGCCCTAAATAAGTTTGATTTGGAGCCTGAGAAATTGTATCTCCATAATCTGCAATTATTTTATCAAGCACCTCGTCAATTTTATCGGCGGCAACTTCTGCATCTGCGCCAAGTGTCGTCTCAAGCATTACAGCGCCGTAATAATCTCTTTCTATATCGTACTCCAGTGCCATGTCAAAATCCAGTCCGTACACATTAATTGTTCTGTCAATATCGTAAATATACGCCATATTATCACGAGGTGTAGCCTCTGTAACCTCTAATTGCTCGAGTGATTTATTTACGTCGTCGCTCCAAAATAAATCAATATAGCTGTCAATAGAGCTAAGGTTTAAAGGCTGTGCTGTACAGCCAACTAAAAATAGCAAAACAACTACAAGTGAGATAAGCTTTTTCATAATGGCCTCCATAATTACTAAACGGCACTGTTAAATTAAAATGATGAAATTATTTGTTCCCTTAAAAATAAAGAATATTTTCATATTAACTTAACAAAGCCAAAAAAACAATATACTTCTATTCTTACGCATTATCACTTTATCCTATGCATTTGAACTCTCCTCTTTCTATTTTGGTTTATGGTTTAATTTTACTATATTATATGTATAAAAACAATATTAAAAGCAATATGTACTAAAAATTCTAACATTCAAACAAAAATTAATCATATATATATATGTATATTTAGTATGTTTTATATTGTACAATTATATTTTTTATAGAATAATTTGCTTATTAACAAATTAGTAATTGATTTAAGTGTTAGAGTATGATAAAATAAAAACAGGTAAGATATTTTTTATCTTAACAACAATATAAATGATTGAATTGCGAAAGGATGATGCTCACAATGACAAATAATAAAACATTTTTGGCGTGGTTTGAAGAGATGAAAGCCCTTGTTACTCCTGACAATGTAGTATGGATTGACGGTTCAGAGGCTCAACTTGAGGCTCTTAGAAAAGAAGCTTGCGAGTCAGGCGAGATTTTAAGACTTAACGAGGAGAAACTTCCTAACTGCTTCCTACACAACACAGCTATTAACGACGTTGCTCGTGTTGAGGACAGAACATTTATCTGTACTCCTACACAAGAAGAGGCAGGCCCTACAAACAACTGGAAAGACCCACAAGAGACATATGACATGGTTTACGGTATAGCTAAAGATAGCTACAAAGGCAGAACTATGTATGTTATCCCTTACTCAATGGGACCTGTAGGTTCACCTCTTGCTAAAATTGGTGTTGAGCTAACTGACTCTATCTATGTTGTACTAAACATGGCTATTATGGCTAGAATTGGACAACCAGTTTGGGACGTATTAGGCGACAGCGACGATTGGGTAAGATGCCTACACTGCCGTTGCGACATCGACGCAGAGAAAAGATATATCACACACTTCCCACAAGACAACACAATTATCTCTGTTAACTCAGGTTACGGTGGTAACGTTCTTCTTGGTAAAAAATGCTTTGCTTTAAGAATTGCTTCTTACCAAGCTAGAAACGAAGGTTGGATGGCTGAGCATA
>CAYJEZ010000033.1:13531-20982 GCA_964369215.1 uncultured Eubacteriales bacterium | reverse complement strand
TAGGGGTATTTCATATGCAAAAAATCAATTATTGCATATGGACGGAGATAACGCTCTTTTCATTATTGGTACTTATTCTGAAAACTATGAAATTAAAACTCGATTAGGCTACGAAATAGGATGGTGTGGGCAAAATGCCTTGCTTGCAAGAGCTCTTATAAATAATGGTATAAAAGAGAATTTAAGAGAAGACATAGAAATAGGAATTAACGTTCTTGATACATGGACAAAAAAAGGAAGGTACAAAAACGGACTTGTGGACTGTTATTTTCAAAAAGAAAAATTATCATCTCAAAAGTTTGACACATGCAATTTGGCATGGGCAAGTTGGCAGATATTATGTGCGTATGAAGATATCAAAGAAATTGGAATTGAAAAGCCCGATTGGTATGATTATGCTATAGGTGTATGTGACTTTTTTGTAATTAATTATTCGAAAGAATTTGGATTTGGAAAAACTTGGAGTTCAATGGGAGAGATAATAGATTGCTCAGGAACTATAGGAGTTTTTCTTACGATAGCACTACTAAAAGCATATGAAATTACTAAAGAAGAAAAATATTGCACGATAGCAAAAAAAGCCCTTGGATTTTACTATAACAGAGACTTGAAAAATTTTGTTTGCACAGCAGGTGCTTTAGACACATCTTGTGTAGATAAAGAAACTTGCTGGCCATTTCTTAACAGTGCTATAACGCTATACAAAATAACAAACAATGAAGAAATCCTTGAAATTGCATTAAATGCTGCATACTATTTGCTTTCGTGGACATATCTATATGATGTTCCTTATGATTATGATTGTGACTTTAATGCTATGGGATACAGAACAAAAGGAGGAACTTCGGTTTCTGCTCAGCATCATCATCTTGACCCATGGGGTGCACTCATATGTGGAGACTTTTTTGACCTATACGAAATAACAAAAGATGAAAAATGGAAAAATATTAGCAAGTTAATGTGGGATAATTGCATTATGTGTATTGCTGGAAAAGATTATTCTTACAAAGGAACTAACTATCCATACGGCGCACAAGGTGAAGCATATTTTCATACAAATTGGATTTTTGCCAAGGATTATCCTCACAAAAAAGGAGGCATTAATACATGGTTTGTAGCATGGCCTTCCGCGTTCAGATTACATACAATTATGAAAAAAGACAAAAAAGAAATGAAAGGTGATAAAAATGGATAAAAATCGTATTCCTCCTGCCCCTTTGTTCAGAGATCCAATATATGATGGAGCGGCTGACCCAGTTGTAACTTTTAATCCCATTGATAAAAAATGGTATATGATGTATACACAAAGAAGAGCGAACGTACCTTGCTCTGGAATAAGCTATTGCTACGGCTCAAAGATAGGTGTAGTGGTATCGGAAGACAAGGGTCTTTCTTGGTGTTACAGAGGTGCGCTAAACTTAGAATTTGAATGGGGTGACAATACATTTTGGGCACCCGAAATAATCTTCGATGGAAATATTTTTCATATGTATGTAACTTATATAAGAGGGATTTGGAGAGACTGGAAAGGTCAAAGTTATATTGTACATTACACCTCAAAGGATATACTCAACTGGGAAAAACAGTCTTTTTTAAATCTTGATACTCCCACCTCCATTGATTCGTGCATCTATAAATTGCCAAATGGTAACTACAGAATGTGGTACAGGAATAACAGTGCAGGAGATAAGTTTACGTGGGCTGCCGACAGTGAAGATTTATTTAACTGGAATGTTGTGGGACATGTAACCGAGGGGTTTCCGTATCATGAGGGTCAAAATGTGTTTAAGCTTGGAGGATATTATTGGCTTATAGCAGATGCCGGGCTCGGAATGTTTGTTTGGCGCTCGAATGACTTGGAAACATGGACACCGCAAAAAGAAAAAATTATGCTTAACCCCGGAACAAAGCGTATAGAAGACGGCACAAGAGGTGGACATGGTGATGTAGTTATATGCGGAGAAAATGGTTATATTTTTTACTTTATTCATCCTGAGAGAACGGGAGAATTTTGGAACACATACGATGAAACAGGTCATATTGATATACCTTATAAGTTGCGACGTTCCTCTATTCAAGTGGCGAAACTTGAAGTTATCGAAGGAAAACTTTACTGTGACCGAGACGCAGAATTTGAATTGAATTTATGTTAACGAGGTGGAAAGTATGAGTGATTTTCTAAAAAATGATTATCCGAGACCGCAAATGATACGCGGCGATAGCAGTTGGCAAAACTTAAATGAAAATGGAATTTTGAATTTGATTTTGGTGTAAGTGGTATTGAAAGAAATTGGCAGTTAGAAGACGATACACATTTTCCTCTTAGTATTAATGTTCCCTTTTGCCCTGAAAGTAAGCTTTCGGGTATTGAGCACACGGATTTTATTCCAGCTGTTTGGTATAGGCGTAAATTTAATATTTCAGAAAGACAGGACTCGGGACGAACAATTATTCATTTTGGAGCGATTGACTATTACTGCAAAATATGGATAAACAGAGTTTTATGCACTGAGCATATAGGCGGATATTCTTCATTCGAAATAGATATAACCGATTACATATGCGACGGAGAAAACGAAATAACAGTGTATGCATTTGACGATTTAAGAAACGGGAATCAACCTTTCGGTAAGCAATCAAAACTATACAAATCTCATATGTGCTCATATACACGAACTACAGGTATTTGGCAAAGTGTATGGCTTGAATTTATTCCAAAACACTATATAAGCAGATACATGATTACGCCGACTGGCGATAGCAGTGAAAATGGCGGTTATCCAATAGATTTTATAAAATATTTCTATAACTTGAATTTTGCAGAGGCAATGGAAGAACTATTGGGAAACAGTCATTTTAATTATAAAGTTAATGAAGAGCGAAAAAAAGAATTTGTAGTGCCACAAAAAAATATTAACAATAATAGAGTATTTGCATACCTAACAGAGCACCGAGGAATTAACCCCTCGGTGTTAAATTTTTTCATAGAGAAAAATTTAATTTATGAAAGCAAAGAATATGGCAACGCAGTTTTTGTTGGCATGGATAATGGGGGTAGAATTTCTCATATCCACAAAAGGAGCGTGAATTCGTATGGGAAAAGATTTGTTCAAAATATCGAGGATAGTAATCCGAAACACAGTTTTAATTATTTTGGTGGTTCGGATAGGCTTTATGTTTTTGAGAGCCCAATAGATTTATAGCAGATGTGAGAAACACCATAGAGGAAAAAGAGCTTGTCACAAAATGGGACAATGCGCTGATTAGACAGCTTATAAATGTAATAGAGGTTATAGACGAAAGTAAGATTAGGATAATCTATTCAAATGGGTTTGAGGATGTGCAGGGGATGAGTTTACAGGTGAGGAAGCTTAGTCGGGTGGGGTGATATCAATGTATATAGTTGCTAATCAAACCTATAGACCAAGGGATATAGGGATAAGGCTTGATGTAATTACTTTCTTTTACTCCTTGAATTAAAAAGTCAATTTTGTTAATATCAGCAATCTCGAATTTTGAGTCGTAGCCTAAGCGGATAAATTCGCCATGTGAGGGCATGTCTGTCCAATCAGACTCTGACATGTTTTCTCCACACACCCACGAACTGTCTACGATTTCCCAGTTTTTTGAGTCGAGATTATCAGTTCTTGCCAAAACAAAAGAGCGAGGAGTTTTACCTGAGCCCCCCTCGAATATCATATAAAATAATCCGTCAGATATGTTTTTATATATATGTGAAGCTTCATAACCTCCAGAAACAGAGAATAGTGTTTCATTACTAAAATTGTTTGGGAAGTGTTCTAAAGTGGTTTTTCTAAATGCCATTTCTCCATTTGAAGAATAGAATAAATACATGTCTGTATCGTCTTGTATACACCAAAAATCAATCCATTTTCGATGATTAGTTGGGTCTATATTTCTACTGAGCAAATCTTTAGGTTTGCTCCAGCCATCAAAATTGTTAATATCAGTGTTTGTTGAGTAAACTGCACTGTAGTGTCCTACACTTGACCTAATTTGATAAACTAAATACCAAAGTTTATGAGGCTGAAAATAAAAAACTTGGGGGGCGCAATAATATTCTCCGAATTCAGGTTTTAAGCGTTTTAACTCTCTTTGCTCAGCGTTCTTAAACTCGCACAAGGTTTTTGATTTTGCGTATCCTATAGTGTATTCTTGTTCATCATGTTTTTTACCACTTGCAGTATAAAACATATGATATAGCCCATCAAAGTAAACTATAGATAAATCTTTTACACTGATATTATTAAAATCGCCATTTACATCAAATGTAAGAATAGGTTTTTTTCCAGTAATCCATTTATTATTCTTCAAACTTTAAGCACTCCTCTTTTTTATAGTAGCGAATGTGTAGTTAATATAGCACAGCGCTTTTTTTTTGTCAATAATTATTCATCTTACATATAGTGCGTTTTATAATAATTATTATGTATAAGGGTTAAAAGATATGGTACTAGAGTTTTATCATTAACACTTAGAACTTATTTACAATGATAAATTTGATAAATATGTGAGAAAGTCATTGTGATATATATATTCTTATGTTAAAAACGTCAATTTTGATTAAAATGCATATAAAATATTGACTAATACAGTGCAAATTGGTAATATAACTAATATTGAAGCATGAGAAAAATCAAGAGATTGTTATTTTTAAAATCTATTTTACAATGTTAAGTGCGTGTTTAGAGAATATGATTATTGTAGAAAAGTATTTAATTATACCAATGACAGAAAGGATAGACAAAATGAAAAAAAGTAAAGATGCATTTGCTCCTGTGTTTTTTAACGATGTAAAAATTAACCAAGGTCTTATTTATGAGCGCATGAGAGCCCATAAGAGCAGAACAATTCCCATATGTGTGGAGAATTGTGAAAGTAGCGGTAGGATTAATAATTTTAAAAAAGCAGCTGGGAGAATGGAGGGTGAATTCGTAGGTAAGTATTACGATGACTCAGATGTATACAAAGTCATTGAGGGCATAGCGTATACATTAATGCTTGAAAAAGATGACGTACTTGAAGCAAAAGCCGATGAATGGATTGACATTATATGCGATGCCCAACAAGACGATGGCTATTTAGTTTGCTATTTTATTATGGGAGTAAACAATTTGCCACGTTGGAGTGATATGGAGAAACACGAAGACTATTGTCTTGGGCACATGATTGAAGCTGCGGTTGCTTATAAAAAGGCAACAGGTAAATCTAAGTTTCTTAATACTGCACAAAAATTTGCAGACCATTTTTACGATGTGACTATCGGTAGCAATAAACACTGGGTGTGTGGACATCAAGAACTCGAATTAGCCTTAGTTAAATTATTTGAAGAAACAAAAAACGAAAAATATCTGAATTTTGCTGAATTTTTAATTGAGGAACGTGGAAGAGGATATGGTGTAGGAGACCATATATGGAAAAATCCTAAATGGGGACCTAAATATGCTCAAGATGATAAAGTAGTTGGAGAAATGACAGATATTGCAGGGCACGCAGTACGTGCAATGTATTTGTACTGTGGAATGTGTGATGTGGCATACTATAAAAACAAACCGGAGTATTTAAAAGCACTTGATAAATTGTGGAATTCAACTGTATTGCGCAATATGTACATAACGGGTGGAATAGGTTCATCTCATCACAATGAGGGTTTTAGTGAAGATTATGACTTACCTAATGACACTGCTTATTGTGAGACTTGTGCTTCTGTAGGTATGGCATACTGGAATCACAGAATGAATATGCTCACAGGTGAGGGTAAATTTGCAGATATTGTTGAGAAGGAGATATACGGTGGGATTTTATCAGGTGTTAGTTTAAACGGAGATAAGTTTTTTTATGTGAATCCACTCGAAACAGACGGAAACCATCACAGAGTCGAATGGTACGGAACATCGTGTTGCCCTACACAAATTTCAAGATTTATTCCCTCAATAGCTGGGTATATTTATGCTAAGAGTGCAGGGGAAATTGTTGTAAACCAATATATCTCTTCACAAACTATTTTTAATTTTGAAAATGATGAAATGAAATTGACTCAAAGTACATCGTACCCTTGGGATGAGAAGATAACTATTGTATTAGATATGATAAATCCTATAGAGGCTATAATATCACTTCGTATACCTAGTTGGTGTAAAGAATACAATTTATTTATTAATGGAAAAAAAGAAGAAATATGTTTTGAAGAACAAGGCTATTTGAAGATTTCAAAATATTGGCATAACGGTGATATAATAGAGCTTGTTTTAAAGATGCCTATAAAATTAAATTGTTCTCACCCAAAAGTGAAAGCTAACGAAGGGAAGTTAGCAGTGACCAGAGGGCCTGTTGTATATTGTGTAGAAGAAGTAGATAATATGGACATTAATAAAATAAGACTTTCATATGATGAGAATTTTACATTTGAATATAAACCTGATTTATTAAAAGGTGTTGTAGAAATTAAATCAAGTGCCGCAACCTTTGTACCTTATTTTGCGTGGGATAATCGTAAAGAAGGTCAAATGAAAGTATGGGTTGATGAGTATTCGCAATAAACTAATTAAATTAAAAAGTGAGAAGCAATATCGTTGATGTTGCTTCTCACTTTTTATAATAAAGAGATACTAAAGAGTGTTGATAGTAATAAATATTAGTACAGTTATTAAACATTGTATTAAAGTTTGGTTAAAATAACTTGAACTTAAATACAATGTTTATTTGTGTACAGTTAATAATATTCCTATTAGTATAAGGTGCAAATTGCTATATTTTCAAATTTTAAAATGATATTATTGACAAAAACACCAAAAAATGATAACATAAATATATTAATTAAACGAAAATGCATTTTAGTCGCACAAACAATAAAAAACCTTATTTACAATGTACAAGTTGTGAATATACAAAATAAACCTTTTTTACAATGCTTGGTTTTATGAACTAAAAAATATTACTAATAATTTTTATATAAGAAAGTTCACATATATTTACTTGCTCTAACTATTAGCTATTTTCTTTAGATAATCATTTCTGTATTCATTAGGCCCTATCGAATACTGCTTTTTAAAAGCTCTGTAAAAAGAAGGAAAATCAGCGAATCCAATCTTTTGTGAAATATCTGCAAGCGAGAGATTTGTATCAATTATTAGTTTGCAAGCAGAATTGAGCCTAATATTCAATAAATATGTATGAGGGCTAACACCTGTGGCGTTCTTAAATGTCTTTTTCAAATAAGATTGTGAATAACCAAAAGTGTCACATAGCACATCATAGTTTACTTTTTCTGAATAATGATTGTGTAAATAAGCTATAGTTACATCTACAGCATTTTGGTTATAATCTCTGCTTCCAGATAAAAGTCCAATAATTTCTAAAAATAAAATTTGTGTATCTAAAAAAGAAAATGGCAAAACCTTTGCAATATTTATAAGTTTTTCAAGTTTTGG
>CAYJEZ010000033.1:11714-13521 GCA_964369215.1 uncultured Eubacteriales bacterium | reverse complement strand
TAAGTTCATTATCGTAGCTGCACCTTATGGGCATAATAATACCGCTTTCATTATCTTCACAAATTTCAGAATAAAAATGTATGTAATAATATTCTGCATTAGGGCTAGGGATTTTAGCGTATTGACGTTTTTCCTTTACCTGTAAATAAAATTCACCTGCACTTAGGCGTACTTCATTATTATCCTCTATAAAATTTAGTTCACCATTCACCATAAAAATCATAGTATGATGATTTGGAAAACGAGTGGTATGAAGTTCGTTTTCTTTGAATATTTTATAGCCACAATCTCCGATAGTTGGAGAAAAATATTTAATTCTAAATCTTATATTTTCCATTTATAATCCTCCCCAAGTATAAAATTTATATCCATTTTACGTAGTGTACTGTATTTGACAATATAGCATAGTAAATATAAAAAGTCAAACTAAACGATAAATTAAGGAGAGATTGATATGCTAAAAAAGAAAAAATTTCAAAAACTTACATCAAAAGAGTTAAAACCAAAAGGTTGGTTGCTTGCTCAACTGCAAATACAAGCAGACGGACTATCAGGTAACTTAGACAAAGTATGGCCGGATATTAAAAATAGCAAATGGATAGGTGGAAACTGCGAAGGTTGGGAGAGAGTTCCCTATTGGTTAGATGGATTTATTCCACTTGCATATTTACTTGATGACAACGCATTAAAAGAGCGTGCAAAAAAATATGTAGATGCAATAATAGAAAGACAAGAGAGCGACGGTTGGATATGCCCTTGTAATTTAGATGAGCGCAAAGATTACGATATGTGGGCGGCATTTTTAATTTTAAAAGTCCTTGTGCTTTACTATGAATGTACCGAAGATGAGCGCATAGAGGAAGTGGTGTATAAAACTTTTAAACAACTAAAAGTTCATATCGGCTCAAACACGATTTTCAGGTGGGCATCTACAAGATGGTACGAGGCTTTAATTCCTTTATATTGGCTGTACGAACGACGCCCTGAACCATGGCTTATAGATTTAGCGTATACACTTAAAGCTATGGGTGTAGATTATGATAAGCTCTATAGCGATATCGAACTTAAAAAGCAAGAACCAAACAAGTTTTGGAATTTTCAAATGCATGTGGTAAATATTGCAATGGCACTAAAAGCAGGGGCATTAATGTCTAGATTAAGTGGAGAAAACCCAGATGAAAGTGCAAAAAAACTATATGCTCAAGTAATGAAATATCACAGTATGCCTACAGGACATTTTACTGGTGACGAGTGTTTATCAGGTGATAGTCCTATTCAAGGCAGTGAGTGTTGCTCAGTTACAGAAGCTATGTATTCATACGAAACTATGCTTGAAATAAGTGGAAATATGGAGTGGGCAGACTTGCTTGAAAGCTTGGCTTTTAATGCACTTCCTGCAACTACAAGCCCAGATATGTGGACACACCAATATGTACAGATGACAAACCAAATCTCGTGTACTAAAATTCCGGAAGAATTTGTACATTTTAACTCTAACAGGGGCGATGCACATAATTTTGGACTTGAGCCGAATTTTGGTTGCTGTACAGCTAATTTTAATCAAGGTTGGCCAAAGTTTGCACTATCAACTATTATGAAAAGTGACGAAGGAGTAGTTATCACAGCATTTGCACCTTCAGAGGCACAGGTTAAGATAAACAATTCTGATGTAAAAATAATTATAGAAACAGACTACCCTTTTAAAGATTCAATTAAAGTGATAGTAGTATCAGAGAAACCTACTGAATTTGATGTAATGGTAAGAATTCCGAGTTATTCCAAGACAGCGACAGTAGACGGTAAAAAA
>CAYJEZ010000033.1:0-11704 GCA_964369215.1 uncultured Eubacteriales bacterium | reverse complement strand
TAAACTTTGGTCAGGTAAAACCGAAATAGGTATAGATTTTAGCTTTGATTGTGAAATAAACGAAAGGCCGTCTGGCTTAAAGGTATTAAAACGAGGTGTATTGTTATTCTCATTACCTATTAAAGAAAATTGGAAAAAAATCGAATACACCAATAATGGAGTAGAAAGAAAGTTTCCGTATTGCGACTATGAAATAACTCCTTTATCTGAATGGAATTATGGATTTGCAGGCGATGAATTTGAACTTGATTTTGAAGTTGAATATAAAGATATAGGGTGCTATCCGTTCTCACATAAAGATGCACCAATTAAAATAAAAACGCAAATGGCAAAGGTTGAGTGGGATGAAAAATACGGAGTATGTGAAATAGTGCCTAAAAGCACAAAAGCTATTTCTAACATTGAAGATATTTATTTACAACCGTATGGATGTACAAATTTAAGAATGACAGAAATGCCATTAGTTAAGCAAAAAACTTAAAAACTACTTTTATTAGTGGATATTATTATTTAATTACGAATTATATGTGAAAGGACAGCCGAAATTATGAGAAAAAGTATGTTTCGCAAAAACCTAAAAAAAGCTTGGATGCAAAGATATCTATACATAATGATTTTACCTACGTTTATTCTCTTGTTGCTATTTAATTATTTGCCAATGGGAGGTATAGCACTTGCGTTTAAAGATTATTTCCCTCTTGAGGGAATTTGGGGCAGCCCGTGGGCAGGGTTTAAGCACTTTGAAGACCTTTTCTCAAGTATATATTTTGATAGGGTTGTATTCAATACAATATGGATTAGTTTAATAAATTTGTTTTGGGGATTTCCTATGCCAATAATATTTGCGCTTTTTTTAAATGAAATTTACAATGTTAAATTTAAAAGAATCGTACAAACAATAACCTATCTTCCCCATTTTATTTCTTGGGTAACTATTGGTGGATTTTTAGTGTCATTATTGTCTCCTACACAAGGGGTTGTAGGTCCGATTTTAAGCATATTTGGACTTGAATACGAAACACCTTTACTTGTTGACCCTACGATGTTTCGTTCAATATTAGTAACATCAGGTATATGGAAAGGAGTAGGTTGGGGTTCTATAATATATCTTGCAACAATTACTTCTATAGACCCTGCACTTTACGAAGCTTGTGATTTGGACGGAGCAAACAGATATCAAAAGATGTGGTATCTGACATTGCCATCTATTATACCTACAATTATTACACTTTTTATTTTGAACTTAGGCGGAATAATGAATTCCAATTTCGAACAGATATTTGTTCTGTATTCACCTTCGGTTTATAAAGTAGCCGATGTAATATCCACTTATGTATTCCGTGAAGGATTAGGAAAAGGCGATTTTAGCTTTACTACAGCTATGGGGCTATTTCAATCGGTAATAGGATTTGTACTTGTAATAAGTGCTAACTTTATTAGTAGAAAATTCGGAAGGAGCATGTGGTAATGTTAAAGAAAAGAAAAATATCATTATTTTCTATAATTAACGGAAGTGTAATGATAATTATATGTATATGTATGATTTACCCATTTGTAAATACAATGGCAAAGTCATTCAGTGACGAATTTGCCATTATAAGCGGAGAGGTGTTTTGGTTTCCTGTAGGTTTTAATACTGATGCATATCAAAAAGTTATTCAAAGCTCAACCTTTTGGATTACATTGAAAAACACTGTTTATATAACAATTGTTGGAACGGTACTATCGCTTATATTGACTTTGGCAACAGGGTTTGTTTTTTCGAGAGACTTAGTTGGAAAGCGTACATTTTTTGTTATTATACTTTTTACTATGTTTTTCTCAGGTGGTATGATTCCAATGTACTTAATGATTGATGACCTAAACTTAATAAATACACATTGGGCATTAATTTTACCGGGCGCATTTAGTGCATATAATATGATACTTGCAAGGAACTATTTTCAATCACTCCCTGAAAGCGTTATGGAAAGTGCAACTATCGATGGATGTAATGATATAGAAATGTTCATAAAAATTGCTCTTCCTATGGCAACACCTATAATAGCTACACTAGCACTTTTTGTGGCAGTAGGTAATTGGAACATTTTTATGCCGGGTATTTTATATCTAGAAGACCCAGACTTATACCCTCTACAAGTTTATGTTAGAAATGTTGTGTTTGAGTTTGAACTTTCACTTGACCAATCAATGGCAGAACAAAATGCCGGCGATACCAGAATAGGTAGTGAGGCCATCAAAGGAGCAGTTCTTATGGTATCCGTTATTCCAATTATGTGTGTATATCCTTTTATACAAAAATATTTTGTAAAAGGTATAAATATGGGTGCTGTTAAAGGTTAACATAATACATACAATAATTATAGTGTTTTAGTAAGGAAATATTATTATATTAATAATAAAAAATAATAAAAAAAGAGGTAGAATAATGAAAAAAAGAATTTTTGCAGCGTTATTCGCAACGCTACTAACAGCAACAGTATTACCAGCTTGTACAACAAGTAACGACGAGCCAACAGATGACAATCAATCTACTAGCGAAAATACATCTACTGACTCAGAAACAGAAGAAAGTGAGGCTGATGGTGGAGAAAGTGAAAGAATGAAACTTACTATCTTACAACCTATGGCTTCAGGTTATCCAGCAGATGTTGATACAAATGACAACTCTGTTACCCAAACATTAGATGAAGAACTACCACATATTGATATTGAATGGATAATGGTACCGGGTAATGCATTTGGTGAAAGAAAAACGATGCTTATGAACAGTGGCGACTTGCCTGATGTAGTTCCTGCTTCTTCTAGCGAGATGATAACATGGGCAGACAAAGGTTTAATTCAACCAATTACAGATATACATGATGAATATTACCCAAATATTAGAAACTTTTTGAATGAAGAAGATTTAGTTCAAGGAAAATACAACGGAGAGCAATACGGAATTCTTAGCCCTGTTAACCCAATTGAAAATCCTCAAATGGGTTACATAAGACAAGATTGGCTTGATAATTTAAACCTTGAAGCCCCTACAAACACAGACGAATTGTACGAAGTGTTAAGAGCATTTACATATGATGACCCAGACGGAAATGGAGTGGACGATACTGTTGGAGTAGCAGGACAAAAAGGCACTGGAAACATTCAGTTTATTCCAGCTAGTTTCGGTGTACACTTTGGTCAGTGGTCAACTGTTGACGGTGAAATCATTCCGGATATCATTAGACCAGAAATGAGAGACGCACTTGAGTTTTTAGGTAAACTATACAGCGATGGTATTATGGATCAAGACTCATTGGTAAATGAGTGGACACAGTTAAAAGAAAAATTTATTAGAGGCGAAACAGGCTATATTTCAACAGGTTCTTGGGATATGAACTCATCTATGATTACAGATTTACAAAAGACAGTTTCTACTGCTAAAGTTTCAACACTTGAGCCAATTACTGCTCCAGATGGCGAGAAATATATCGCTATAGGTGGAAGAGTAGCAGGTAATGGTAGTGGTATCAGAGTTGTCTCAACAACCTGCGAGTATCCTGAGGCTGCTTTAGAATATGCAAACTGGATTATTGGAATAGACGAAAGTGTATCACCTATTTTCTCACTTAATTCAGATAAATTCTATTTTGGCCCAAATAAAGAATGCCTTGTTCCGATAGGAGATAAATTCTACTCGGAAATCGGTATCGGTGAACTTCCTGCAGATGTACAAGTATTACGTGAACTTACAACTAGCTATCGTTGGCACTGGGGTTCATGGCAAAATTTAGATAATGAGGGAATGGTTGAACTTGCAAATGTTCAAGTAGAAGAAGGTTTAATGCAAGAACTTAGCCCTATAGATAAAGAAATGGCTGGTCAGTAAAGTACTTTTCTTTTATGAATATAAATATTAAGAGACATCCTTTATCAAGTTGGGGATTTGCACGTGGTGCAGATGCAATTGAAGTGGTATTATGGTTATATACTCATTTGGGTGAAAATATTACTGTAAAATGGCTTTTAGATTTAGCGAACATCCTCTTGTCACAAACTCAAGACTGGGAGGCAGAAATGAGAAGAGGAGGCTCTGTAAGATATCACGTTGTGAATACTACACAAGGGTATAAGCAGCCATTCTTTAAATACAAACTTACAGAAGACTCAGAGTGCATTAACGCTTTTAAAACAGGACTAGAAATGATAGGTAGAGACCACGGAAGAATTGACAATATGCCAAATGCAGATGAGCCTGCACGTGATAATTTACCTACAAGAGGTACTGAAACCTGCGCTGTGGTTGAGGGAATTCACTCTATGGTACTAGCTGGTGAAATAAGTGGAGAGAGCTTTGTGTATGATATTGCTGAGGGATATGCATACAACAATTTGCCGAATTGCTATACATATGATATATCTGGTTACTGTTATTATCAAATGCAAAATCAAGTTATGGCTACTCGAGGAACTCATGGTTTTTTAAACGATCACGGTGACAGTTGTGCATTGGGCATCTCAGGGTTTGAATGCTGTTTTTCAAATCTGCACATGGGGTATCCTAAATTTGTTCAATACATGTGGATGAAAGAAAATGAAGATACATTAGTTCTTACAATGTATGGTGAAAATGAGATTAACACAAAAATCAACAATAAGTCAGTAGTGTTTGAACAAATTACTTCATATCCTTACGCTGATAAAATACTGCTTAAGTACAGTGGAGATAAAGCAAAGTTCAAATTAAAATTGCGTGTGCCAGAGTGGAGTGAGTATATAAAAGTTAACGAGGAAAAATGTGAAATTCATTCAGGTTATGTAACAATAGAACGTGAATTTATACCAGGTGAAGAAATAAATATTGAATTTAAAAGTGAAATTAAAGTTGTACCTTGGCATCACAATTCAAAGTATGTAAAAAAAGGAGCAGCACTTTATTGTATGCCAATAAAAGAAAACTGGGTTGAAAGCTTTGATAATCGATTAAGAGGAATAAAATATAAAGCAAAATGCGGAATGAAAAATTACGAAACATTCCCTAAGGAAAAATGGAATTATACTTTACCAGAACACCCAAACTTTGAATTGTATGAAAACCCAAACTATTGTAGCGATAAGCATATTGACCCAGAAAACTCGCCTTGCTATATTAAAACAAATTTGAGCGAAGTTGTAAATTGGGGATTAAAGGGTAATGTTTGCGATACAATTGAAAATGCGTTACTCGGAAGTTCTATAGAGAAATCACTTATACCATATGCTTATACAAGGCTTAAGATATCTGTATTTCCAAAAACAGAGGCTGAATTAATTAATAGTATTCTTAGCTTTGAGGGTGAAATATTTGACATTGAGGTAGAGAACTCCGATGAAGTGGTTTCGGTAATCTTCCCTACCGTAGACAGAAGCGAAACCGTTATTATTGTTAAAGAAGCTGAAGAAGAATATAAAATAGCAAATAAAATTTACAGCAATAACTACAAATTTGGAAACGATAAGTACGGCAAAAGAATTGACCTTGATAAGTGTGCTATAATGACAGAAAAAGCAAAGAATATTGAGATTAAAGTAGCACGACTAATTAAAGGTAATGTAGTGGCAGTAGGTAAAGTTAAATAGTTTGTTAATACAAGCAAGTATAAATAACATACACAATTCCATTGTAACATTGCTTGACAACTTTATTTAGTAAAGCTTATAATTACACAGAAAGTAATTACACAGAAAGGAAAACAATTATGAAAATTAAAAGAGCTGCCTCAATACCACTAATAACATGCGACCCCGACTTTAGCATTTGGTCACCACATGACAAGCTTTACGAGGGGAAAACAGAGCATTGGTCTAAAAACAAAAGTAGTATTAATGCATATGTAAAAATTGATGACGAAGCGTATACTATTATGGGCGACAGTATTGGCTCTAAGGTGTTAGAGCAAAAATACATTGATGTTAGCGCAACATCAACAGAGTACTGCTTTGAAAATGATAGAATTACACTTAAAATTAAATTTACAACACCACTTTTACTCGATGACCCTTACATAGCCTCAAGGCCTATAACTTACATTGATTTTAGCGTTGTAAAGAAAAGAGATTGTAAGGTACAAGTGGTTTTTTCTGCACTTTCTGATATAGTGAAAAACGACTCAAGCAGCGTCAGTGGCTTATTAGGAGAAACTGACAGTCTAAAATATTGTATGATGGGCAAAACAGACCAAAGGCCATTGTCTGAAAGCGGAGATAGAATAAAAATAAATTGGGGATATCTTTACGTAGCTACAGCAGACGCAGAAGTACAGTTTGATAAAACAAATGAGCGCATAGTGACTAATATTGACATTGACGATACTGCTACAGTGCTTATAGGCTACGACGATTTACTCTCTATAAATTATATGGGAGATGCATTAAAGGGGCTGTGGACTAAAAAATACACTAGTATGTCAAATGCACTTCAAAAAGCTTATGAAGAAAAAGAAGACCTGATGAATCGATGCAGAGTGCTTGATGAGGATATAATAGGAAAAGCGTATAAATCTGGTGGCGAAGAGTACGCATTTCTTTGTACAATGAGCTACAGGCACGCAATAAGTGCGCATAAAGTGGTAGAGACAAATAAAGCCGAAATTCTAGTGCTATCAAAAGAGAACGCCTCTAACGGTTGTATAGGAACAGCTGATGTTAGCTACCCCAGTATTCCTGTTTTTATGCTTTATTCAACCGAATACTTAAAAGGTCTTATTCGTCCTATTATGGACTTTGCAAATTGTGAAGTTTGGGAGTTTGACTACGCTCCGCATGACGTGGGTAGATACCCATATGCGTGGGGTCAAGTTTACGCTCTTAGAAAAAACGAGACAGAGGGTCATAAAATTAATACTCCAAATAAAAATATGGTTTACCCTCCTGTTTACCTGTACCCAAAAGGCAATGAGGTTTATGATGAAAAATACCAAATGCCAGTTGAAGAATGTGGAAACATGATTATTATGACTGCGAATGTGTGTTTAAAAGAAAATAGTGCAGAATTTGCAAAAAAATATATGCATCTACTAGACTTATGGAAAGAATATTTAATAAAATACGGCTTAAATCCAGGAAATCAACTTTGTACAGACGACTTTGCAGGACACCTATCAAATAATATTAATTTGTCAATTAAAGCAATTATGGGAATAGAAGCGTATGCGCAAATAAAAAAATTATTAGGAGAGAAAGAAACCTATAATAAATATCATAAAATAGCAAAAGAAATGGCAGAAGATTGCGAAAAAAGAGCAGTAGAGGGAGACCACACCAAGCTTACATACGACAAAGACGAAACTTGGGGGCTAAAATACAATATTGTGTGGGATAAAATTTGGAAAACAAACCTATTCTCAAAAAGCATTTTAGAAAATGAGGTGGATTACTACATAACTAAAACAGCTGAATTTGGAGTACCTTTAGACAATAGAGCAGACTATACAAAAAGTGATTGGGTTATGTGGTGTACAGCTTTTACAGACGATATGAAGAAAAGGTCTAAGTTAATTTCTCCTGTTGCAAACTTTCTAGAAAATTCTAGCTCAAGGGTAGCTTTCTCTGACTGGTACAATACTATTACAGGCGAATACATTCACTTTATAGCGAGAAGCGTTCAAGGTGGAATATTTATGCCTATAGTTGCAGATGAAATGGAGTAAACGATGTTTGTAAGTTATATCTCACAAATAAAAATCTTCATCATTTAACTTAACAATACGATAATTAAAACAAGGGGGAAAAATTGTGAAAAATAAGTTATATAAACTTGTAGAATATTTTAACTCATTAGACGATGAAATGTATGTAGGAGATATACCTAACTCAGAGGCATATGAGTTTTTATCACAAAACATACCTCTGCTAGATTGCCCGGATAAAAGCTTAGAGATGACATACTATTTTAGATTTTGGGCGTATCGCAAACATATAAAAAACACACCTGAGGGCAGAGTGATAACAGAGTTTTTCCCTGATGTTTCTTGGGCAAAAAAATATAATACCGTTAACTGCGCCGCCGGGGCACATATACTTGAGGGCAGGTGGCTACGCGAGCAAAATATAGTACATGAATATATCTCGTTTTGGTATAACAATGTAGAAGATACATTAAATTATACCTCGTGGATTGCGGACGCCGCTTACCGTACAGCTTGCTTAACAGGCAACTTTACATACTTAAATAATCTTCTGCCGAATATTATAAAATCATATGAGATGTGGGAAAAAGGCTTTATCTATAAAGAAAAACACCCAATAGGTAAAAAAGAAAACGGACTTTACAGAAATATAGACGACAGAGATGGCACAGAATGTTCGATAGGTGGCAATGGTTACCGACCAACACTCAACAGCGCAATGCACTCACATGCAAAGGTTATAGCAAAAATTGCTTCTCATCTAGGAGAAACCGACATTACTCTGTTATACAATAAAAAAGCAAATGATTTAAAAAGTACGTATAAAAAACTTTGTTGGAATAGTAAGCTAGATTTTTTTACTGTGTTAAAAGACGATGGAGTTACCCTTGCAGATGTGTGTGAATTAATAGGATACGCTCCGTGGCTTTCAGAAATTGTTGAAGATAAGAGTTACGATAAAGCTTGGGCAAGGCTAATGAAAAAAGATGGATTTAATGCACCATATGGGCTTACACATGCAGTACAAAATCATAAAGATTTTGCTCTTAATTACACAGGACACCACTGCCAATGGAATGGTCCTTCGTGGCCACTTACTACCTCTGCAACGCTTGATACACTGTCTCGAATGTTACAAAAAAGAGAGTGTGAGTACGTAGATAGAGAAGACTACTGTACTTTGCTCTCGGTTTATGCTAATAGCCACAGAAGAACTCTTGACGACGGCAGAGTAATACCGTGGATTGATGAAAACCTACACCCTTATACAGGAGATTGGATTAGTAGAACAATTATTAACACTCAAGAAGGTGAGGTTTTTAAAGGCAAAGAGCGTGGAAGAGAGTATAATCATTCATCTTTTTGCGACTTAGTGCTTGGTGGGCTTATTGGCATTGTGCCAAACGAGGACGACACAATTTCGATAATTCCAATGATAAACGATAAAAGGTGGCATTATTTTAGCGTAACACAGCTGAAAATTAAAGAAAATAATGTAGATATTTACTTTGATAAAAATGGTGATATCTACGATAAAGGCAAGGGGTTATTTATATATTCAAATACAGTGCTAGTGGCTAGTAGCGAAAAACTTTGTGATATACATAATATAAATTTATGCCACCCTAGTGTAAACGTATTATAGTTGTTATTACTAATAAATAAAAATTGTAGCTTTGAAAAAACGGAAAGAAGGAAGTAATATGAAATACGAAAAAAAACAGCCACAACCCAAGTATATAAAAGATTACCCACGACCACAACTTTTAAGAGAGAGTTTTGTTTTGCTAGACGGAGTTTGGGATTTTGCCTTTGATGACAAAAATATAGGCGAAGCAGAAAACTGGAACAATGGGTTTAGCAAACAGTTCGACATTACAGTTCCATTTACTTACGAAACAAAACTAAGTGGCATAGGTGACGAAAGCTCTCATAACCAAGTTTGGTACCACAAGACAATAGAAATTGATAAATCTTGGTGTGAAAAGATTACTTTATTACACTTTGAGGGTAGTGATTATATTACAAAAGTGTGGTTGAACGGGCAATTTGTAGGTTCTCACAAAGGAGGATACTCACGCTTTAGTTTTGATATAAGTAAGCATTTAATAGTAGGAGAGAATGAAATAACAGTAAAAATAGAAGACAGTTTTGACGCTTACCAACCACGTGGTAAACAACGTTGGACTGATAATAGCTATAGCTGTTGGTATGTTCAAACTACAGGAATATGGAAATCTGTATGGCTAGAAAATATTGAGCCAATATATGTAAAACAACTTAAAATCACACCGGAAATAAATGAAAATGCTGTTGTAGTTGAAGGAGAAGTAGTTGGAGCGCTTGATACTGATGTTATAATTGATATCAATTTTGGAGAGGACAAGATAACAAGTGTAACTCTACCAGTACACGCAGGTCGATTTGAGACAAAAATTAATATGTTGTGCGCTAAATACCCATGGAAAGTTTTTCATTGGTCACCTGAGCACCCAGCTCTTTATTCTATAACTTTTTCTTTAATTACTAATGGAGTAGAAGGAGATTTTGTTCATTCGTATTTTGGTATGCGTGAAATTCGTATAAAGGGACAAAATATACTCTTAAACGGAAAACCATTATACCAGCGTTTAATTTTAGACCAAGGTTATTGGCAAGACTCTCACCTTACCCCACCTAATGAAGAAGCCTTGATTGAGGATATAGATAAAATTTTGGAATTAGGTTACAATGGTTTACGTAAACATCAAAAAATTGAAGATGAGCGATTTTTGTACTGGTGTGACGTTAAAGGCATGTTGGTATGGAGCGAAATGGCTGCATCTTACTTTTATTCTGATGAAGCAGTGGAAGCGTTTACAAAAGAATGGATTGAAGTGGTTAGACAAAATTATAATCACCCTTGTATAATAACATGGACTCCGTTTAATGAAAGTTGGGGCATTAGAAATGTTGAAGTTGATTACAAACAACAAAAATTCACCGAGGCAATTTATTATTTTACAAAATCTATAGATTCGATGCGTCCTGTTGTAGTTAACGATGGCTGGGAACACACAGTTTCTGATATAATAACATTACACGATTATGCAGCTTGTGGTGATTTCTTATTTAATTATTATAAAGACGAGGATGCCATATTGACTAATAAGCGCTATCATAATAGAGAAAAAGCAGCATTTGCCAATGGATATGAGTATAAAGGTCAACCTGTAATAATAAGCGAGTTTGGTGGAATTGCATTTAGCAATAGTAATTCTGGTTGGGGATATGGCGATAAAGTGCAAACAAACGAAGATTTTATTAAACGCTTTGACAGTATTACTAGTGCAATTAAGAAACTGCCATATGTTTGTGGTTATTGCTATACGCAGGTTACAGATGTACAGCAAGAAATGAATGGCCTAATGGATATTAATCGAAACTTTAAAGTTGAGCCTAAGATTGTAAGTGAAATTAACAATCGTACGGTTGAAGTAGCTTATTAAATAAAAACTGCCCTGAGGAAACAAGAAACCCTGATTATATAGTACACAAAGCGTTAGAACTAGTCGATTTAGTGTAAGAATTATAAAACAAGATAGATGATATATATTTAATTAATTTTCATAAAAAATTTTGATTTATGTGTGAGCCTCAAAATTATGTAATGATTAAAACTGAAATTTCAGATTTCTATAAAAAACGCTCAAAGTTTGTGCATGGAAAGGAAGTAGTAATTACAATTGAAGACGAATAATAATTGGTCAAATTTACGACTTTGCAGGAGAATTTCGTACAATAAGTATCGCTAAATATGAAGATATTTTAGGTGGTATCAAAAAAGATATCATAGATATTACTGATAGTACAAAATATGAAGCAATCGGAGATTATAAAGTTAAAGATTATCTGGAAAGACCACATGAATATGTAGATGAAAAACAAGTGAAAAACTACGAGTTCAAACCCTCTTTTAAAATAAGACGATATCCAAACCTGTTACACCTTCCATAAGATGTGACAGGTTTGGATATCACCATTGCAAACATAGGTTTGCATAGCAAACAAAAGTTTGC
>CAYJEZ010000032.1:0-21483 GCA_964369215.1 uncultured Eubacteriales bacterium | reverse complement strand
GTTATATAGAATAAAGCTAAACTTTTTACTACATTTATTTTGTATGAGTAAGAACTTGGTTAGTTGCTAACTTGGCAAACTAAGCTTATAAGGCGGTCACCATTTTATGGTGACCGTTTTTTTGTGCGTTTTATTAACAATTACTTAAAAAAACATTGTAATTTTATTCACACTATGTTATACTTTTAGCAACTTTACACTTAAGAGAATGTTTATTAATAATATATTTAAGGAGATAGCACAAATGAAAAAGTTCTATATAGCTTTATCAATTATATTAGTTGCAATATCGTCACTTAACAGCTTCAATATTTTTGCTTACAGCAATGCTGTAAGCAATACTGTTATTTTAAGCGCGGAGCAAAATACTGGTTTTGGTAGCACTTGGTATTATTATGTTATAGGGGCTTTGTTGGTAGCTATTGTTGTTATTGTTCTACTATTAATTAAAACCAAAGCACATGTAAAACAGTCTAACACAGACGAGCTTACAGGCTTTCCTACCGTAAGCATGTTTAAGCAAGCTGTAGACGAGCAACTTAAAGGCGCAAGGGCTAAAGAGTATGAGCTTATATCTCTTGACATAGATATATTTAAAATAATAAACACTCATTTTAGCACCGAAAAAGGCGACCAAGTTATAGTTGCAATGGCAAAAGCTATACAAAAAGGTTACGACGGCAAGTTTGCTTTAATAACAAGGGCAACAGGAGATAGGTTTTTTATTCTTAGAAAAGCATATGAGAGCGACCCAATCGACTTTATTTACAGAAAAGATATTTCACCCGCTATAAGTGAGGTTTTAGGCGAGAAATATCACTTTACAATGTCTTTTGGCAAAATATTAATAAAAGATATATCTGAGAGTTCGTCGTCGTTAATCTCAAAAGCAGAGACAGCAAGAGAGAAAGGTAAAACCTCGCACGAGACCACTTTTATAGAGTTTGACGATAACATGAACAAAAGCTACCAAGAAAAAGTAAACATTACTTTTCGTATGGAGCAAGCGCTTAAAGATAAAGAGTTTAAAATAGAGTACCAACCAAAAGTTAATTTTGAAACTATGGAGCTAGCAGGCGCAGAGGCTTTAGTGCGTTGGTACCCAAAACTTGGCGACCCGATTTACCCAGAGAGCTTTATTCCAATTTTTGAAGAAAATGGCTTTATTTCTACTTTAGACTTATATGTTTTAGAAGAGGCATGTAAATTTGTAAAAGCTAATAAAAATAAAATGAAAGTACCTCGTATAGCAGTTAACCTTTCTGCTCAAACAATTTTAACAGGAAATATTGCAGAAAAAGTGCACGGAATTATTTCAAAGTATTTTATAGAAAGGTCCTCTATTGAGCTTGAAGTAACAGAAAGTGCAGTTGAGAGCGACACAGATACCTTTTTGAAAAAAATAGCTCAATTAAAAAAACTAGGGTGCATAATTTCTATCGACGACTTTGGCGCAGGCGTTTCTTCACTTAACAGGCTTAGCTCTATCGAGGCAGATATTTTAAAACTAGACAAAACTTTTTTTGATGTAAAGGATAAGAACAATAAAAATAAAATCGTTGTGTCTGACGTTATTAAAATGGCAAAACATTTACATATGATGGTTGTTGCAGAGGGAGTTGAAACCTACGCACAAGCAGTGTTTTTAAAAGTGTCAAAATGCGACTTTGCCCAAGGCTACTTTTTTGATAAACCTATGAGCGAAGAAGACTTTATAAAACTAGTTCAAAGCGAAAAAACATACGCTATAAAGCCTTAATATTTTGGCAAACTATTAAATAACAGACTATTGCATATAAATAATTATGCAATAGTCCCTTTTTTCTAGTAAAAGTAAAATTTGTTTTAATAATTACAATAATTATTGTAATTACCTATTATTTGTGGTATAGTTTTTTGAGATGTATTTTATTTTAAGTTATAATAAAATCGATTGATATTTTGCCACATACCCAGTTTGATTATCAAAGTGGGTGACAATTTTGAAAGGAAATACAATATGGGCTTTTTAACAGCTATTTTTGGCAACTACAGTAAAAAAGAGATTAAAAGAATTCAACCTCTTGTAAATAAAATTTTATCTTTAAAAGATAAATATGAGAAAATGAGCGAAACGGAACTTCGCTCTCAAACAGATGTTTTAAAACAAAGACTAAAAAAAGGCGAGACCCTTGACGATATATTACCAGAGGCTTTTGCTGTTTGTAGCGAGGCAGCTTGGAGAGTTTTAGAGGAAAGACCATTTAAAGTTCAGCTAGAGGGTGCAATTGTTTTGCACCAAGGCAGAATAAGCGAGATGAAAACCGGTGAGGGTAAAACTCTTACCTCTACTTTGCCAACCTATTTAAACGCTTTGTCTGGCAACGGTGTTCACATTGTTACAGTTAACGAGTATCTTTCAAAATATGCTGCAGACTTAAACGGCAAAATTTTCAGATATTTGGGCTTAAGTGTAGGCAATGTTTACCATGCTATGACAAAAGCCGAGAGAAGAAAAGCTTACGAGGCTGATATTACCTATGCAACAAACAACGAGCTAGGCTTCGATTATTTAAGAGACAATATGGCTACTTACAAGGCTAACAAAGTTCAAAGAGGCCATAGCTATGCAATTATAGATGAGGTTGACTCTATTTTAATTGACGAGGCAAGAACCCCACTTATCATTTCAGGCGCAGGTGAGAAGTCTACAGATTTATATTTAAAAAGCAACGCACTTGCCAGAAGCTTAAAGCCTATAGTTTTAACCGAGACAAACAGCAAAGAAGACCACGACGAACTTTATGCCGAGTACGACTATATAGTAAATGAGAAGGCAAAATCTGCAACGCTTACAAAAAGAGGCGTTAAAAAAGTTGAGCAATTTTTTGCAATTCAAAACCTTACAGATGCTGACAATATCTCTATTCAGCACCATGTAAACCAATCTATTAAAGCATATGGCACAATGAAAAGAGACGTTAACTACCTAGTTAAAGACGGCGAGGTTGTTATTATTGATGAATTTACCGGTAGACTTATGCAAGGTAGACGCTACAGCGACGGTCTGCACCAAGCTATTGAGGCTAAAGAGGGTGTAAGAATTGCAGACGAGAATAAAACCTTGGCTACAATTACTTTTCAAAACTACTTTAGGTTATACAAAAAACTTGCCGGTATGACAGGTACTGCTTTAACAGAAGAGGCAGAGTTTGGTGAGATTTACAAACTAGATGTTTTAGAGATTGAGACTAATAAGCCTATGATAAGAGAAGATTGCTCTGACATTGTTTTTAAAACAGAGAGAGCAAAATACAAGGCTATAGTAGACGATATTGAAGAGAGCCATAAATTGGGTCAACCTGTTTTGGTTGGTACAATTACAGTTGAGCGCTCTGAGCAAATAAGCAAAATGCTTAAGGCGAGAAAAATCCCTCATGAAGTACTTAATGCTAAGCAACACGACAAAGAGGCAGAGATAGTTGCTCAAGCAGGTAAAAAAGGAGCAGTTACAATTGCCACTAACATGGCAGGCCGTGGTACAGACATTAAGCTTGGTGGTAACGCAGAGTTTATGGCAATAGGAGAACTTAGAAAAAAACGCATGCCAGAAGCATTAATTGAAGAGGCTATAGGCTATGCAGAGACAGATAATGAAGAAATTTTAAATGCTAGAAAGCTTTTTGCAGAGATTAAAGCAAAATATAAAGTGGGAACAGATGCTCAAGGCGAAGAAGTTAAAAAGCTAGGTGGCCTTTATGTTATTGGTACAGAGCGACATGAATCAAGACGTATTGACAACCAGTTAAGAGGTCGTTCGGGTAGGCAAGGCGACCCTGGCAAAAGCCGTTTCTATTTATCTCTTGAAGACGATTTAATGAGGCTATTCGGTGGCGACAAAATTCAAAACCTTATGAGCATGCTTAAGGTTGATGAAGATATGCCACTTGAGGCAGGTATGATAAGCAACACTATAGAGAACTCGCAAAAAAAGGTAGAGGGCAGAAACTTTGCTATTAGAAAAAATGTGTTGCAATATGACGACATAATGAATAGACAACGCGAGATTATGTATGAGCAAAGAAATAAAGTTCTAAACGGAGACGACGTTAAAGAGCAAGTTATTAAAATGATAGAAGACGATATAGATGCCCAAGTACACCTTTATATGCCTAAATCTGTTATTAAAGATGAATGGGATATTGACAGCCTTAAAAACCATTATTCTGGTTGGATTTTAAGCGAGGGTGACCTACACTACACAGGCGACGAGATTGAAGATGTTGAGGCCGACGATGTAGCGGAGCTTATTAAGAAAAAAGCAAGAATTATTTACGAGCAAAAAGAAAAAGAGTTTAAACCGCCTGTAATGCGTGAAGTTGAGCGTATGGTTTTGCTTAGAAATGTTGACTCTCAATGGATAGACCATATCGATGCTATGAACGAGCTTAAAAACGGAATAAGACTTAGAGCTTACGGCCAAAAAGACCCTGTTGTAGAGTATAGAAACGAAGGTTTCGATATGTTTGACCAAATGATTTTAAACATTAGAGAGAACACCGCAAGAATGATTTTAACTGTAAGACTTAACTCTGCTGACGCACCTAAGCGTGTTGAAGTGGCAAGAGAAACCAGCTCAGGTATTAGCGACGGCACTGCCCCTAAAAAACCTGCAGTTAACAAAAACAAAAGTATAGGCAGAAACGACCCTTGCCCTTGCGGAAGCGGAAAGAAATATAAAAGATGCTGCGGGCAAGATAGTATAGACTAAGCAACGAGGAGATACAGATGAATAAAAAAAATAAATTTTTAGTATTACTTTTAAGCATGGTTTTTATAATAAGTGCTTTTACAGCTTGCGAGCCAGAACAAGTAGATGCGACGTTTGACGCTACAGGTTATATTCAAGCTTTTCTTGATAACTCTTACAAAGGAGAGGGTGACGCCTACATGGCTCATGCCGGTGCCACTATAGAAGAAGTTAACGACGCTTATGAGGCTACAATTAATAATGCAGTAGTAAAGTTTTTCGAAAAATATGAGCTCAACCCTGACGAAATTCAAACAGATAGACTATCTGGTATTTTTAAATTAGCTCTAAGTCAAGCTGTTTATACTGCAAACCCTAAAGAAGATACGGCAGATGGTTATAGTGTAAGTGTAACTTACACTCCGATAATTAGTTTTGAAAATTTAGAGATTCAAATATCTGAGGTGAAAGGCACTGCAGGTGAAACTCTATACGACACAGGTGCAGTTTTTATCGACCAAGTTATTGACTTGTGTGAAACAGCTTCTCAGTCTGTTCAAAACGGTCAAACTTCAGTAATCGATTTTAATTTGCGCGTTGATGAAGAAGGAAAAGTGTTTTTAGATATCAGTACTTTTGATGAACTAGATGATTTAATATTGGTTATATAAACAGCACAAGCACGCCGTGTATTGCGGTTTGCTTTTCCTCTTCTACAAAATTTTTTTAATTTCTACTTTTGGTTTACCTATATTAGCCTAAATCTACTGCAAAGCGGTTGCTTTGTGTAGACTTTAGGCTTATTGTATATATGCAGCTAGTTAACATTTCACTATTCACCCCACATGTTTTACACGTGGCTATAACAATAATATAGGGAGGCAATTATAATGCAAAATATTAATAAAGAAGAATTTGGAAAATTTATAACTACGCTTAGAAAAGAAAAAGAACTTACTCAAAAAGAGTTAGCAGAACTGCTTCATGTATCAGATAAAGCGGTAAGTAAATGGGAGCGAGGGGTAAGCATGCCAGATATATCATTACTTATGCCCCTTTCTCATATATTTAATGTTAGCGTAACAGAACTATTAAATGGAGAAAGGCTTAGTGAGGGTAGTGCACTTAGCGTTAAACAAGTTGATAATCTACTTAAAAAAACTATAAATTTAAGTTCTAACAAATTAAAATTAAGAGAAATTTTAAAGCAAAAAGAGGATATAAAAAAAACTGCTATAAGGGTATTTATGCTTAATCTCATTTGCTTTGTATCGGTAGTTTTAGTGTTTGCCTTTGTCATGCTTCCATTAAATGGTGTGTTTACAGAATTAATACCGATAAACACGGCAGGTCCTATTGCATCTATTATTGCTTTTTTATGCCTTGCTTTAATTACTTGCCTAACTTTTGGCTCATTGTTTCTCACCTATAAAAAATCCGTTTATTATGCTTTTGCTATTTTGCATTTTTCTGTAGCAAGTATATTTGTTGTATTTTTTGAGAATTTTTTAGGTCGTCTTACCGACTTAGAAACGGCTATAAGCCAACTCAACTCACTACTAGCTATATATATTATTAGTGCATTATTTTGTTTTGTACTTGCCATTGTCGCTGTAATAATGTATAATAAACGTACAAATCTAAATTAATTATTTTATATAATCGATAATATTAGCAAAATCTCTTACTGATTTTTATCGTAAGAGATTTTTTATTTTGTGAGAAATTGAAATGAAAGAGGATGATTAAGCAAGTGAGCACAAATAACAAAAGTAGTACAAGCATAAATAAAGAAGACGCAAGGGCAAAAAATTATAAGCGAATGGGCGAAATGCCTATAAAAAAACTTATTTTAACTTTGTCCACCCCGTCTATTGTAAGTATGATGATATCATCATTTTACAGTATGGCAGATACATATTTTGTAAGCATGCTAGGCACTTCAGCCTCTGCAGCGGTAGGAGTTATATTCCCTTTAATGGCTTTTATGCAAGCTATAGGAATGTGCCTTGCCCAAGGTGCTGGTGTGTATATATCGCGCTTATTAGGAGAGGCAAAAGTAAAGCGAGCCAATGAGGCACTTGCATTCTCTTGGTATGTAACAATAGCTATAGGCATTATAATCGCCGTAGCTGGTATTCTTGGTATTAATACTCTTGTTCGTATGTTAGGCGCAACCGAAACAATTTTACCCTACGCAGTCGATTATTGCTCAATAATTCTTTACGGTGCACCTGTTATAATGTCTTCTTTTGTAATGAACACCATTCTAAAAAGTGAGGGTAACTCTTTTTTTGCTATGATAGGCATAGGTGCAGGAGCAATTATAAACATCGCTTTAGACCCATTATTTATTTTTACTTTTAATATGGGCATTTCTGGCGCTGCACTTGCTACTATTATAAGCCAAAGCATAAGCTTTGCTATACTTTTATCTTATTTTGTTATGAAAAAAAGTGCGCTTACTTTAAGTGTTCGTCATTTTCGTTTTGAGTTTGCAATGTTTATAGAGATATTAAAAATGGGCTTGCCTTCATTATTCAGGCAAGGCCTTACCTCTATAAGCATGATAATACTTAATAACGTTGCCGCTCCTTACGGAGACTATGTTATAGCAGCTGTTTCTATTGTTACAAGAATAGCCATGTTTGCTACTTCTGTTTTGCTAGGCTTTGGTCAAGGCTTTCAGCCGGTTGCCGGATATAATTACGGGGCGAAAAAATATAAGCGCTTATGGGATTCATACATCTTTACAATGTGGGCACTGCTAGGTATATCTTTTGTTTGCGCAGTTGTTTTTATGGGCTTCTCAGAGCCTATTGTGGCTATGTTTAGAAAAGACGACCCTATGGTTATATCTTTAGGCAGTCTTGGCTTGTTTTGGACAGGTCTACTTATGCCTGTTAAAGCTTTATCTATATTAGTAACCATGACCTTTCAAGCCTTAGGAAAAGGCACGCCCTCGTCACTTCTCTCTTTTGCTAGGCAAGGCTTAGCTCTTATACCTGCAATACTTATTTTGCCTTATTTCTTAGACGAAAAAGCTATTCCTATAGCTCAGCCTGCTGCAGATTTACTTGCATTTGTTGTTCTTGTGCTTCCTTATATGATTTATTTAAATAGCTACCTTAAAAAATTAGTAAAAGAAGAAACTCAGATAGGAAGTGGGCAATCTATATAAAATAAATTGAAATCCTCTTACAAATACATTTTTTTCTATTAAAATGTATAAATTGTTAATTAGTTATTGATTTTTGGTGAATTTAGTGTATACTATAATAAATAATAATGTAGGAGTGTGAATTAACCTTGGACAAGTTTTTTAAAATTTCTGAGCGCGGCTCAAATGTAAAAACAGAGATTATCGCTGGTCTTACAACTTTCTTTGCTATGGCATACATAGTTGTAACCAACCCAAACCAAGTAGTTGGATTTAGCCATTTAGCACCAGACGCTGACCCTGTTTTTATGCAAATTTGGAATGCGGTTTATGTCGCTTCAATCATCTCTGCTGTAGTAGGTACTTTACTAATGGCTTTTTACGCTAAAATGCCTTTTGCACAGGCTTGCGGAATGGGACTTAACTCATTTTTCTTTGTTTCATTCGTTTTGCCAGAGATAATTGCAGGAGGAAGTCCTGCTGATGGTTACAGGGCTGGTCTTGTAATTATTTTAGTATCAGGTATTGTTTTCTTAATTCTATCTGTTACAGGTGTAAGAGAAAAACTAGCAAAATCTTTGCCAGACTGCTTAAAAAAAGCTATTCCTGCAGGTATTGGATTATTTATTGCATTTATAGGTTTCCAAAATGCGGGCATTATTCAAGGCAATGAGTATGTTTTAGTACAATTTGTAGACATCCATGGTGCCATAATGAGCGAAGAGGGAATCAGAGCCGCATTACCAGCTATTTTATCTATCTTAGGGTTGTTACTAATAGCTATTTTCGAGAAAATAAAATTAAAAGGTGCTGTTTTAATAGCCATATTTGCTATCTCAATTCTTTATTACCCTTTAATGGGCACAATGCCATCATTTGATGTAAGCCAAGTAGGACAATCATTTACTGACTTTGTTAACATGGGCTTTTTAGCAGCATTTGACCCTTCAGCGTGGAATTATGCATTTACTAGCCCACTAATTGGTGGCGTTACAACTGCTATTCTTTTAGTAATAACATTCTGTATTGTTGACATGTTCGACACTATAGGAACACTTTACGGTACAGCTGCCCAAGCTGATATGCTAGATGAAAACGGCGACCCTATTAACATTACAAAATGTATGGCTAGCGACTCAATTGCTACTGTTGTAGGCGGTTCAATGGGAACATCTACATGTACCACTTTTGTTGAGTCTTCAGCTGGTGTTGGCGTTGGCGGTAGAACTGGTTTAACAAGCCTTGTTGTTAGTATCTGCTTCTTTGTATGTTTATTTTTATCACCTTTTGCATCTTTAGTTCCTGCATGTGCAACTGCACCAGCACTTATTTATGTTGGAGTTTTAATGATGCAAAGCTTTGCAAAAGTAGACATGAAAGACCCAGTGTCTGCAGTTCCAGCTTTCTTAGCTTTAATAGCAATGCCTCTTACATACTCAATATCAAACGGTATTGGAATAGGCGCAATTGCTTATACAGTTATAGCTTTATGCACAGGTAAATTCAAAAAAGCTGACATAGTTACTGCAATAATAGCAATACTATTTGTAATCAAGTTTTTAACCGTAACTGTATAATTTACTTTATATAGTAAATCAATTTAGAAAACGGTACAGCAATATAGCAAAAAATGTAGAAACAAACTTAGTTTGTCTCTACATTTTTGTTTTTATAAGTGAATTATAAGTCAATATCGTAGCAAATCTCTGCTTACAAAACCCATATACATAGTCAAACATCGGTTTGCCTTTTAGCTTTTGTAAGTAATTTCTTTGATGATTTTTGAGTGGTTTGACTATGTTAAATTTGTTGTTTTCTATACTCACCGGGTGAAAAATTCGTCTCCTCTTTAAATCTTTTACCAAAATAGCTTGTGCTGTCAAAACCACATAATTTACCAATTTCATCTACACTTTTTGAGGTGTATTTTAAGTAATGCTTTGCCTTTGAAATTCGTATTTTCTTAAGTTGCTCCATAGGGCGAATATTACAATTTTTGTTGTAATACCTGCAAAGTGCATATCTATCCATATTTACATGTTGGGCAATTTCATCTAAAGAAAGAGGAGTGGCATAATTATTTTCCATAAACCTTTTTACCCTAGTTTCAATAGGTATTGAAGTCTCAAAAATCTCTTCTAAAACATTAATTAAACAGCTATACCCAGCCGCAGACCTCATCATCGCTGTACTGTTACCCGTACAAAGAGTGTTAAGCTCGGTACAAAGAGTGTTCATCGATGTGCTTACATCAAATCTAAAATAGGTACCAATATTATAGTAATCTAATATATTATCGCAGCCAGAAAAAGTTATCCAAGAGGTAAAAAAGTTTCCTTTTTCTCCATTATATGTATGGGGTACATTAGCTCTAAAAAAAAGCCCCTCTCCTTGCTTTAGGGTATATTCAGTATCTTCTACAGTAAAATGCCCCTCTCCTTCACTTACCCAAATAAATTGGTGGTCAGTAAATCCATAGGGGCGAATAATTTCCCTTTGAGCTTGGTTTTGTGAGGTGGTAGTTAAAACAAATGGTAAATATGTACGAATTTCTTTATCTATTTCTGAAAACATAGTGCAATATCCTTATAAACTTACAATAAAATTTGATTGACTTGTCTCTTTTTTGACAATATAATAATAATATAATTTTGTGACAATGTCAATATTAATAGCTTAGAAATAAAGCTTTTTTTGCTTTATTTCTACAAATTTTAGGAGGAATAGTATTATGGCAAAAGTAAGAATAGCCTTAGTAGGCTGTGGCGGAAGACAAGGTGCACATATGAATGCACTTGAATTAATGGATGATATTCAAGTAGTAGCTGTTGCAGAGCCAACAGAAGAGCGTAGAATTGCTGCTGCTGAGAGATTTGGTTGCACAGACAAAATGTATGCAACACACACAGAGCTTTATGATAATATCAGCAAAGAGACTGTAGACTGCGTATTTATTGCTATTGAGCCAACAGCTCATACAGACACTGAGACAAGACTTATAGAGATGGGCATACCATTTATGGTAGAGAAACCTATGACACTTGACTTAGCACAAGCAGAAGACGTAGCTAACAAAATTGCAGAGAAAAACTTAGTTACAGCAGTTGGTTTCCAAGATAGATATTTAGACCTTATGGAAATGATTAAAGAAGACATGCCTAACCACAAACAAGGTGGTTTAGTATACGGCGCTTGGGTTGGCGGAATTCCTGGCGTTTGGTGGTGGCAAAAGAAACGTGACTGCGGTGCTCAATTAGTAGAGCAAAACATTCACCTTTTAGATGGCCTAAGATGGTTGTTCGGTGAGCCTTTATCTGTTTATGCTACTTGCACACGCGGTATTGTTAAACCAGGCGAAGACGCAAGAGAAGAGTACGAGACAGACGACCACTCAACAGCAGTTATTAGATTTGCAAACAACTTTACAGCTACTCTTGTAAGTGGTTGCTATTTAAAAGCTCCTATACATAACAGCGGTTTAGTTATTACATTAAGCGATGTTGAGTACGACTACAGACTAAGAAACAACTTAATTATTAAAACAAAAATGGAGACAACAGACACAAAACGTGGAGTTGACCAAACATATCTATTAGACCGTGACTTTATTGATGCTGTTAAAGCTAATGACCCTAACAAAGTTCGCTCTCCTTATAGCGATGCACTAAAATCTTTAAAACTAGGTTTTGCTGCTAATGAGTCTATGGACACAGGAAAAGTAATTTATTTTGAATAATTAAGGTAATTCAAGAAATTCCATTTCCCGAAAAGTAATTTATTTTGAATAATTAAATTTCACTAAACTTGTTAGGTGATTTAATATTTGATTAAGTCACCTATAGTTTAATCTATTTTAGAAAGGACGATGTTATTATGAAATTATGTGTAGCTATTCCATGCTTTTTCGGAAATTCTGATTTCGCAGAAGCAATAAGAAAAGTACATGAATTAGGTTATGACGCAGTTGAGACATACAAATGGTCAGACCTTGACTTTGATGCTGTTAAATTAGCTTTAAAAGAGACAGGCGTTAAACTTTTAAGCATGTGTACAACTGAGTTTAAGATGACAGACGCAACCTACAGAGAAGCTTGGCTAAAAGGCCTTGAAGAGACTTGTATTGCTGCTAACGACTTAGGTGTTGAGAAGCTTATTACTCAAGTAGGGCAAGACCTAGGCACTCCACGTGAAGAGCAACATCAAGCTATTGTAGACACACTTAAATTAGCTGTGCCTATTTTAGAGAAATATAAAGTTACCATTATGCTAGAGCCTCTTAACACATACGTTAACCACCCTGGTTATTATTTATGGTCTGCAGTAGAGGGCTTTGACATTGTTAGAGAAATAAATAACCCATATGTAAAAATTATATATGATATTTATCATCAACAAGTTATGGAGGGCAACATTATACCTAACGTAACTAAAAATTTAGATTGTATAGCTCATCTTCATGGTGCAGGCCACCCTGGAAGAAACGAAATGCAAAACGGCGAAAGTGATTACAAAAATATTTTTAAAGCTATTGACGAGGCTGGATACACAGGTTATTGCGGGCTTGAGTATCGTCCATTAATGGACCCAATCGAGAGCTTAATTAAAGCTAAGGAGATTTACGGCTAAATAGTTTTGAATTTTATTTTAGAATTTTTCTAAGGTATTGTTCAGATGGTACGATAATATTGCAAGAAGTAAATTGTATTATTACAATATAGTTAATTAAGTTAAAAAATAAAACTGAAAGCGAAATGTAAAACTCCAATATATGCGGTTTTTGACATAAGCAAAAAAGCTTTAATGTATGCGGTTTTTGACATAAGCAAAAAGCTTTAATGTATGCGGTTTTTGCTTTGGTGCTGTTAGTTTTTTAAGTTTAATAACTATATCATAGCTTTTGGGTAGTTGAGAAGATTAACGGGATGTAACATTGTGTTACATCCCGTTTTTGTGTGCATTTTTACATTATACTCAAACTCTATGAATGGTAAAATCAAAAGTTTTGATTTTGGGTTTGTTCTTGATATATTAGGGTTTTCAAACAAATAAGTATAATAACTGCTTAATTAACCGCTACTTCACTTGTTGTTAATGGTATTTCCTTATCAAGATAAAATGAATATAAATAACACTCTGCAACTTTTTTACCTTTCACTTTTTCAAGTGCATTCGCATATAGTTTAAGCTGTATTCCATACATATCAGCTAATTCTTGTGGGTCGTCTTTCCTATCTGTTTTAAAGTCTACAACATATAGTTTGTCTTCCCATTCAAAAACACAGTCTACAGCACCTTGCAAGGTGACGTTTATATCTTCGTCAAAACTGTCGTCTAAAAGCTTTGCACTTATCAAGCAAGTAAACCTATATTCTCTTTCTGTTTTAGTGCTATTTCTAATTTTCTCTCCTAATACAGAGCTTAAAAAAGCCTTTACTTTATCAAAATTAATTACTTTACTCTGCTCTCTTGTAATAAACCCTTCTGCAACAAGCCTCTCTAGTTCTGCCTTTGGATTTAAATATGCATTTTCTAAATCACAAAACTCTATAAAGCTGTGCAAGGCAATTCCTCTCTCTGTAGGCGTTAAACCCTCATAGCTTAAAAAAGAGGGCCTTATTAAACTTTGCCTTTGCTTGTTTTGCTTATGAGCTATCATTGAAGCAGAAACTTTTGCTGGTATTTCATTTAAATGTGCATTTTTGTACTCAAAGTTAATCTTATCTTTAATACCCGCTACTATATCGCTATTTATTATCAACTCTTCTTTAATCACTTCAATTTTACTTACATCTTCTTCTACCTTGTTTTCACTAATCACCCTAATATTCCAAGGGGTATAATTGTCTCTTGCTATAATAGTGTCTTCTGCTCCAACTATATCTCTTAAATATTTGCCATTTGGGTGCTTTAATGCACAGAGCATAAGCCACTGTGCCGTAATACTCATGCTTTTAACAACATAAGGCTTAATTTTGTGTTCAGAAGTTATTAGTGCATTAACGCTTGCCAATGCTTTCTCTACTGACGGCAAAGTAGAGACCATAATTAGTTTTTCTTTTGCCCTTGTCATTGCAACATACAAAACCCTTAACTCCTCAGACATCTCGCTCATTTTATTTTCAAGCAATACAGCCTCTCTTATTATATTGCTAAATTTAACATTAGTTTCTCTATCTCTAAGCTTCATACCTATTCCAAGCCTTGAGTTAAGCAACACATCGTCAACCTCAACCCTCTTTCTTCCTCCGCAACCTGCTACAATACAAACAGGAAACTCAAGACCTTTAGACTTATGTATACTCATTATTTTTACTGCATCAGCCTTTTCAGACACTAGAGTTGCTCCCTCTAGGTCAGAATTATTTTTTTTCATTTTGTCAATAAACTTAACAAATCCAGATATTCCTATGTAACCATTCGCCTCAAATTCTCCTGCATATTGTCTCAACTTTCGAATATTCGCAAGTCTTTCTTCTCCATTTTCCATAGCGCAAACAATGTTTTCAAAAGAGGTTTGGGCATAAAGTGTGTCAATAAAAACATCAGTTGCCATATGAGCCGCAAGCAGTCTGTACCTCTCCATGTCTTCAATAAATGAAGAGAATTTTTCATCGTTTAATACACAAACATAAAGCGAGCCCTGTTTGTTATTTACCCTTAGCTTTGCTATATCGTCAAAACTATAACCGTAAATTGGACCTGTTAGCACTGATAATAATGGTATGTCTTGGTTCGGATTATCTATAATTTGCAAGAAAGACATCAACTGCATTATCTCCTTGCGCTCAAAAAAACCACCTGTGGTTTGAGACCAAGCAGATATCCCCTTTTTCTCAAGTTCTTTTGCATATATTCCAGCCTTGCTTTTAGCACTTCGAAGAAGTATACAAAAATCACTGTACCTAGGCTTTCTTGAACTTTCTCCCTCATTCACCATAAAATCTGAGTTAATAATGTCGTGTATAATGCTTGCAATGTGGCTTGCTTCGTGTTCTGTTGTGCTTGCACCTGTGTTGGGTTTATCTAAAAAGTCAATTTGCGTGTAACAATTTTCACTCTCTGGGTAGCTTGCACCAAGGCTTAAGGCTTCGTCTTTGTTGTAATCAACGCCGCCGCAGTCTCTAGACATTAGCTTATCAAACACAAAGTTAATGCTGTTTATTACAGTGTCTCTCGAGCGAAAGTTCTTGTCTAAAATAACTGTAGCAGGGTATTTATCTTTGTCTCTGTCATATTTTAAAAAGCTATCTTTATAGCCAATAAAAATATCTGGCATTGCTTGTCTAAAGCTATAAATACACTGTTTAAGGTCACCTACCATAAATTTGTTAGAGCCATTTTTTGATACAGCAGTAAATATCCAGTCTTGTACCTCGTTAGTGTCTTGATACTCGTCTACCATAACCTCATCAAACTGCTCGGCTACTTGCAAAGATATTTCACTAGGCACTGTTATTCCGTCTTTTTCACTTAATAATAATTTAATGCACATATGTTCTAAATCGCTATAGTCTACAAGCTTGCGCTCACTTTTTTGCTCAGAAAAACGCTCTGCAAAATCAAGAGTTAATTCTATTAAAGATTTAGCAAGTGGGGCGGTGTTTTCTATGTCCTCCTTACACTGCTCAGAACTATAACAAAATATTTTTCTAAGGCCATCTATTTCATCTTTAACTGTACCTCTACTTCCGCTCACCCTTATTTTTAACGGGTCGTCTTTATAACCCTTAACCGAAGCTAGCCTTGTAAAGTTAAAGTTCTGAATTTGCTCTACAATATCATCCCAAGCTCCAACCTCAATAGTTTCAAGCAGTGTTTTAAGCCCGTCTATGTCAGACTCAAAATTAGGTGCATACTTTTCTCTTAAAACTTGGTCTTCTTCAAGCATTTTAAGCGAGTCAAAACTAAGTTTAATACAAAGGCTAACCGCCTGTTTTGCGTACTCGCATAATATTTTACCCCAAGGGGTAAGCTCTATATTTGCAGAGCTTGTGTACATACTCAATTTTTCCTCTAGCCACTTCTTAGGGTTAAGGTGAGAGTTTGTAAACTCATAAAGCTTTATTACGGTTTCGTTTAGTCTTGTATCTATTCTCTCGGTGCTAAAAGCGTCTGCAAGTGCGTAGTCTCCTAACTCAAACCGCTTGTCAAGAGCATCTGTTAATGCACCGTTAATAAGGTCATCCCTTTGCTTGTCGGTAACAATTTTAAAATCGTGAGCTATGCCTAGTACATGAAAATATTCTCTGCACAGTTTTGAGCAAAAGCTGTGCACTGTACTAATGTTCATACTAGGTATAAGCATTTGTTGCCTTTTTAAGTGCTTGTTTTCAGGGTCTGTTTTAAGCAGTTCATTTACAGCCTTTAGGGTTCTGTCTTTCATCTGTGCGGCTGCTGCATTTGTGTAGGTAACCACCAACAGTCGGTGTGCATCTGTAGGATTTTGGGTGTCTGTTATTCTTTTTATTAACCGCTCTACTAGCACAGCGGTTTTACCCGAGCCCGCAGCGGCTGAGACGAGCAAGGTGCCTCGCCTTGCCTCAATTGCATCCCACTGATTTTCTGTCCATTTAGGCATTTCTTTCACCTCCTTTGCCCTCTTTTAAGCTTTTTGTAATCATATCTAATGCTTCTGCATTATCACTTTTTATTTTTTCTACTTCCATACTCTCGTTAAGGCAAACACTAGTATAGGGGCAAATGGAACAAGAGTTCATATTTACCATCAATGGTTTTGCATCAATATTTCCACTCATCAACTCTTTTACCATAGTATTAATTAACTTTTTAATGTAGATAAAAACCTCTTCAAAATCTTCTTTTTCTATAAGATTATCTGGTGCAAACTCGCCGTCTTTTTTCTGTTTTATCGGAATATACTTGCCCTCAACAGCTTTCTCCATAGCCATAATAATCTCAGAGTTATCAAGTATCAGGCCATTCATACACATTTTTTTGCTTTGCTTGGTCATAAGTGCTTCTTTGCTATCAGTTTTAAGGCCTGGAACTTCAGGGTAAGATGAGGGCATGTAAAGCACCCCTGCAGGCAACAAACCAGTTTGAGCAAGTGCGGCTAAATAAATTAACATTTGCAAGTTCATACCCATTAATACATCTGTTAATTTAAACTGTTTTGTTCCTGTTTTATAGTCTACAACCCTTACATATGTTCCGTCTTTACCCTCATAAACATCTACCCTGTCAATTTTACCACCAACATAAAACACACCGTTGTCACCCTCAATTTTAAGGGCAGGTAGCTCGCCCTCTGCCGTGAGCTCTGGCTCTAAATATTTGGGCCTAAACTTGCTTTGCTTTAATTCTTCTGCCAGTCGTTTTACTATAACTTTGGCGGTTCTACCCACCCTTAAAAGTCGGTATCTATCTCTAACATAAAGTTGTTCAAATCCACCCATATTTTCTTGAGCATATTCTAAAATCAACTTATTTATTTTTTCTTCTAGCCCATTTTCGTCATATTCAAGAATATCTTGCCCGTCAGACAAAAACTTCTCAAAAATATAATGCATTACTGTTCCGTATTCAAGCACGTTTACCTCTGCAATATCTCGCTCTTTTGCATATAAACCATATCTGCAAAAATACCTAAACTTACACCTGTGGTAAACATCAATGCCAGATGGCGAAAGCCTAGTTGCCGAAAATAAAGTTTGTGATATCTGTTTGTTATCAATTACAAAATCCCTGTCTCCTACGCTTCTTTCTAATGCGTTATATCTGTTTAAAAGTTCATTATCATCCATAACACACGCTTTCAGTACCGCAGCTTCTTCTGTATGCTCTCTATAAGTTTTAGAAGCCGCACTAAACAGCGAGCCTTGTGAGTTTGCAAAGTATAAAGGGTTTAACTCTGTAATAATTTTTGCACCTATTATTTCAGTCGCTTTATTAACTATTTCACTCGGTGTAATGTCACTACCGTTATCAGTACTAGGGTAGCTGATAAACAATTTCTCACTAGCGCTGGCAACTGCACTATATGCGTAAAATCTTTCAAGTAGCATTTCTTCTTCACTGTCTTTTTCAAGAATTATTGATTTATCTTTTAAAGATTTTCTTTCATTAGCCGTAAAAATTCCGCTTACAACAGGCATTTTCGGAAATTCATCTTGAACACAACCCACTAAAAAAATTACCTTGCACTGTTTTTTTATATTCTCAGCAGAGCCAAAATTTATACAGTCTAATCGAAGTGGTATGTCTTGTACTTCTTGTTTTGTTATTACCCCTCCAAACAAATCCCAAAAGTCTTTAACACTCATCACCTTGTCACCCAAAATTGAGGCAAATTGGTCTAAGCTGTCCATAAAATCTTCCCATATGCTTATTTGCCTTGTCGCCTCTTCAAACATTAGTGCATTTTCAAGCTTTTCGGTGTTGTCGAGTATATACTCCTCACAGTTGTAATTTACCAAGAGCTCATATATATTTTTGCAAATATTTTTTGCTGTTGCGCCTTTTATTTTACTAATAAAATTATCTATTGGCACAATTAGCTTTAGCCTGTATTGCTCTAAACTATTTAGCTTGTCTTCATTATTTTTGCCTAAAAATCCTCCTGTTGACTTTGTAAATTCTTTTCTCCAGTCTGCCCTGTCTACCTTCCAAAGGTAAACATAATTCTCAAGCTCTGATATTTCTTCTGTGCCTAAACCGCAAATTCCCGACTTCGCCAATGCCAAAACAAGCTCTGTTTGATAGCCAAAAAGAGCAATTTTAAACACAGATGACACAAGCCTTATTAAAGGTGTTCCCCCTGTTTGTGTGGGTCTTGATATATAAGCAGGCACCTGGTATTTTGTGAGAACACCTGTTAATAAATGTGAATATTTTTCACTATTTCTGCAAATTATTCCAATATCAGAGTAATTATAACCACTGATAACAAGTTCTCTAATAGTAGCACCAACATACTCAAGCTCATTATAAATATCATCTGCTTTATAAACTGTAATGCTGTCACAATCTTTTCTTTTCTCTATTTCTTCACCTGAGTATATTTTCTCAAAATTTTGTATATCTTCATTTTTAAATCTATGTGCTACTTCAAGTTTAATTGGAGGAGCTACTCTTACTGCGTTCTCTCTTGCTAAGGCGTATAAATCTCTGCCTGTTTTTGAAATAGTGCTAAAAATTGAGCCCATTTCGTCATCGTGAATCTTCTCAGTACAAAGAGAGCAATAGGCCTTACTGCATTGTGATATAGCTATCTCAAGAATATCTAGTTTTTGCTTGTTAAAACTCTCAAAGCTGTCAATTAATACAACTTTATCTTTAAAAAAATTATTTTGCCTTAATATTATTGTTGCCCTTGTCATTAAATCTTCTGGCTCGATATAAACATGGCTAAGCCTTGCCTCGTAGCTTCGGTACACAAGGGCTACCTCATAAAGCTTTTTCTTAATTTGAGTTTCTTCTTCACCCATTTCTTCGTGCAATGTTAAAAGGTCGCCAGAATTTATATTACATCGCTTAAACTCATCTACAATTTCGCCCATAAGCTTAAGCATTTTACCTGATTTAACTGCATCTTGGTATAAATCTAAGCTGTCACAGCAGTCTTCAAGCGCCAGTGCCATAAGCACAGCTTTGCCCTTTTCATTAATTCTGTTTTCGCTTATTCCTCCGTAAGTTCTGAAAATCAAATCGCAAAGCCTATTAAAACTGAGCGCTTTTATATTAGCGACTATTTCAGGTGAATAGTCGCGCACAATTCTTTGCTCTATATCAAAGCATATTTGGTCAGGAACTAATATAATTACCTCTGTGTTAACTGCAGCTTTCCCAGCCAATTTCATTATCTTCTCGGTCTTTCCTGTTCCTGCCCTACCTAGTATTAGTTGTAACATATTATCACCATTTCTTATAAAATGTGTTTTTTATCCGTTTTGCAAAGTGAAATTTCGGTCATAGACCGAAAATAAAAAAACTTTCCGTATGAAGCTATGCTTTATACTTATTATAACAAGCTTACAAAAACTTGGCAAGTATTCGGTGTGGCAAAAATAGGACAGTAAAACTATTTCATTTACTATCCTTTTTACTAACTATTCAAATTATCATTTAGTCTCTTGCTCTAGTGAGGTGAATTCTAGCGATATTATGTTTGTTGGTCAAAAAAATTTTAACAATATATTTAAGCTATCGTATTGAACTTGGAGAAGTTGAATCAGTTTTTCAGTTGGTGTGAATGTAGGCTCACTTGATAAAAAAGCACAAATATACACAAGTCTATTATTCTTCATCTGTTTTTCGTTGCGAATTTTATTAGCAATTGTTCATATGAAATGAGTAAAATAAATAAAACAAGGTGATTGAGTAATATTAAGATATTCAGAATTAAATTCAATTTTTAATCATACATATTAACAGAAATAAAACAGTAGTACTAAGTTTAATTAAGTAAGAATTTGCTTTAAATCAATTGTGGAAACATAAATTTTGATTAATGAAAAACTTCTTCACTGTTTAGAAGGGTGGTTAATATGAATAATATTGTAGAACATAGAGCGATAAAGTTTGGGGAGTACATTGTACGCAGTAAAGCAACAGTAAGAAGTGTAGCAAAAAAATTTGGAGTAAGCAAAAGTACTGTACATACGGAAGTGACAAAATAGAACGGTTGATGGTTAGGGTGAGTTAGGTGGGAAAAAGGTAGGAGTTATAAGGGTTTGTGGGGTTGAGTTCATCTATATTATTGATTATAAATTTTGATGTGATATAATTTCATTAAGTATATTTGATAAAAAAATGAAAGGGGCAACACCATGCGTTCTTATGACATTGATTATCTAAGTTATGTGCAGAATAATTTAGGACACATGATTGATTTTGCTATAAACACTTGTGAATTAGAATTAAAGCCATTTTGGGATATGTTTTTAGTTTCTGGCTTAGATGAGCAAATAGAAAAAGGCAACCCTAAATATTTAGTCGGTGTTTCAGGTTGTGAGCTTGCAAAACTTGTCTGTGAAAAATCTGGTGTTATCATCACCCAAGAAGATGAAATGTATCTTGATAAATCACCTGAATATTGGGCTGGCTGGGCTATAGCTTATTATCAGTGGTATAGCAATAAGAAGTTTTCAAAAATTACAAAGGCTGTGCCTATTGATGAAATAGTTGCTATGTACCCAACTTTACACGAGGCTGATATAAGCAAGTTTGTGGCTATTATGGAAGAAAAGTTAAGCAGTTTTTATGTTGATACAAACCTTAAAACAATGAGAACTATTTATGGTTATTCTCAAAGTGAACTTGCAGAAGAGAGCGAAGTGAGTTTAAGGCAAATTCAGCTTTTTGAGCAAAGGCAACGAGATATAAATAAAGCTCAGGTATATACTGTTGCAAAACTTGCAAAGGCTTTGGCTTGTGAAATTGAAGATTTGATGGAGTGAAGTTGTGAGTTTCTTTAGTTTAGAGGTTAATAATATTTGCACCCACTTTTTATATGGTTTCAAGGTATCACTCTAACTGCTATAAACCTCTTGAAAACACTGGTTTTTCTCTAAATTTCTTCAAAGGCACATACTACAAAGCAAGTTACTTGTTATATCGTTTCGTTAGCTTTTGT
>CAYJEZ010000031.1:11640-21565 GCA_964369215.1 uncultured Eubacteriales bacterium | reverse complement strand
TGGCTATGAAAATTGAGGGTATGCCAAGGCATGCCTCTACCCATGCGGCTGGAGTAGTTATTACAGATAAACCAGTGGATTATTACGTTCCACTTGCAAAAAATGACGAAAGCGTTGTAACCCAGTTTACTATGGTTACTATAGAGGAGCTTGGGCTTTTAAAAATGGACTTCTTAGGGCTTAGGAATTTATCTGTAATAGACAACGCTGTAAAAATTATGGACAAGGGTTTTGATATGCGGAAAATATCGTATGAAGACCCTAATATATTTGAAATGCTCTCAGAGGGTCACACTCAAGGTGTTTTTCAGTTTGAGTCTGAGGGAATGACAAGGGTTATTATGAGACTTAGGCCTCAAAGCGTTGAGGACTTAATAGCGGTTATCTCGCTTTATCGCCCAGGGCCTATGCAGTTTATTGACACATATATAGAGAACAGCCACCACCCTGAGAAAATAAGCTATAAGCACGAAAAACTCTCTACAATTTTAAACGTTACCTACGGCTGTATTATTTACCAAGAGCAAGTTATGACTATATTTAGAGAGCTTGCAGGTTACTCGTTAGGCAGAGCGGATATTGTTAGGCGAGCTATGTCTAAAAAGAAGTTTGATGTAATGGAGAAAGAAAAAAAGACCTTTATTTTTGGCGAGCAAGATGAGAGCGGTAACTATATTGTAGACGGCTGTGTAAAAAGAGGTGTGAGTGAGCCTATAGCAGAAGCGCTTTTTAAGGAGATAGAAAACTTTGCAGCCTACGCATTTCCTAAAGGCCATGCGGCGGCGTATGCGATGCTATCTTACCAAACGGCATATATGAAATACTATTACCCAAAAGAGTATATGTCTGCACTTTTAACAAGTGTTTTGGGCAGTTCTGCTAAGGTAGCCATTTATTTAGAGGAGTGCAAAAGGCTTGGCATTAACGTTCTTCCGCCTCATGTAAACCATAGCGACGCTAGGTTTACAGTAACAGGAAATGACATAAGGTTTGGACTACTAGAGATTAAAAACCTTGGTAGAAACGTAATTGCAAAAATGGAAAATGAACGAAAAAGCTTTGGAAACTTTGTTAATTTTGAAGATTTTTGCAAAAGAATGCAAGGTAAAGATTTAAACAAAAGGGCAGTTGAATGCCTAATTAAAGCAGGCGCTCTTGATAATATAGGCAACAACAGACGCGAGATGATGTTAGGGCTTAATTTAGTAATCGACTCGTTAGAGGCAGATAAAAGAAAAAACCTAGACGGGCAAATTGGCTTTTTCGACGCCCCTGAAGAAAAAACAGAAAGTTACCTACCCAAAGCAGAAGAGTATGAACAAAAAGATTTATTGCTTATGGAAAAAGAGGTTACAGGCATGTATATCTCTGGGCACCCTATGTCTGGTTATAAAGACTATTATCAAAACGGAATTGTTGCAAGAATTGATTTAATAAATCGCTCTGCACAGGGTGAGAGCAATGCTTATAAAGACGACCAACAAGTTGACCTGTTAGCGGTTGTATCTGTAGTTAGAAAAAAACAAAGTAGAAATGGCGGAAACATGGCTTTTGTAATAGCAGAAGATATGTATGACAGCATGGAGCTTATAGTTTTTCCAAAAATTTTTGAGAAGTATGAGCCTTTGATTAAAGAGGGACAAGAGCTTAAAATTCACGGAAGAATTAGCTTTACTGAGGAAAAAGAACCAAAACTTATTTGCGATTACATGGTAGATGCCAACACTGGTATGAGTAATGTTTCAAGTACTCTTAAGTCAGAGAAAAGCGGGCTTTATATCAAGGTTTTCAGCGATGAAGACTACCATAAATCGCTTATGATAACAAATAAAGCCTCGGGTGATACAAGCCTTTTTATATACAAAGTAAAAGAAAAAAAGCTTGTAAAAGCACCTGCAAATTACAATGTAAAAGTAGATGATAAATTGCTTTTTAACCTTAAAACGTTGCTTGGTAATGAGAACGTCGCTATTAAGCAGTAAATATTAAGGGAACTTGCCCAATTGGTAAGCTCCCTTTGAAGTGTTTTTTATTGGTACGATGATTTTCAGCAAGTTAATGCCTTGTCGAAATAATTCTGCCTTCATATCTTTGCCTTATTGCAATGTCACATATCTCCATAAATTAAATAATATTAAAGCAATGAAATCTTTTACATTATTTTTCTTGTTCGGTTGTTACAGGCAGTGTAGGTGGTAATTCTGTAGGTATGTCTTCGTGTTCATTTGCTTCATACTCTTTGACATTATTGTCCATAAAGCCTTTGAAAAATGCCCATATTGCCGCTACAGGTAATGCTATGGCGATGATTAAGAAAAACTCTTCTTCATCGGCTAAAACAAAACCTCCCACGCTCATCACCGCTAAAAATATGCCAAGCAGCATAAACTTTACATTGTTTGTCATTTTAATCTATCCTTTCTTCAATATCTTTTTTGCCTAAAAGCTTTATAATTTAGCTAATCATCCAATAAGCAAATTATAAAGTGGTAACATTAAAGTAACATTAAAGCTTTATTTTAGCAATAATTATAGTCAAACCAATGTTTGATTATATACACGGTGTTTTGTGTTTCCATAAATTCAATTATATAAAAAACAAGAACTTCGTACTGTTTTCAGCGTAAAGTTCTTGTTTTTTTATTTAAGGGGTATGACGTTAATTTCGTCGCACCACATTTTTATGTGCTGTTTTGACTTAATTATTATGTCAAAAAGAAAATTAAATACAGTTAAGAGCTTGGTTAATATCTTCAATAATATCGTTAACGTTCTCAATTCCAACTGAAAGACGTATAAGGTCAGGGCTTACGCCTGCTGATACTAATTGCTCGTCAGTTAATTGTCTATGCGTAGTGCTTGCAGGGTGAAGCAGGCAGGTTCTAAGGTCTGCCACATGTGTTACAACACAGGCAAGCTTTAGGCTGTCCATAAATTTAGTTGCCGCTTCTCTTCCACCTTTAATGCCAAAAGATACTACTCCGCAACTGCCGTTTGGCATATATTTTTGAGCTAGCTCATAACTAGGCGAGCTCTCAAGCCCAGGGTAGTTAACCCAAGATATTCTGTCGTCTGCCTCTAGTGTTTTAGCTATTTCTAAAGCGTTAAAGCAATGGCGTTCCATTCTTAAAGCCAAGGTCTCTAGCCCTAAGTTTAGTAAAAACGCATTCATAGGGGCAGCTTGTGCGCCAAAATCTCTCATTAAATGAACTCTTGCTTTAACAATATAAGCGGCTTGTCCGAATGTCTCTGTGTAAACTATTCCGTGGTATGTCTCATCAGGGCTAGTAAGCATAGGGAACTTATCAGCACCCCAATTAAAGTTACCGCTGTCTACAATAACACCACCAACTTGAACAGCGTGGCCGTCCATATATTTAGTAGTAGAGTGAATTATAATATCTGCGCCAAACTCGAAAGGCCTAAAATTAATAGGAGTAGGGAAAGTATTGTCTACTATTAATGGCACACCTTGGCTATGGGCTGCATCTGCAAATAATTCAATATTTGTAACCACTAAAGACGGGTTAGAAAGAGACTCAGCAAAAACGCATTTTGTGTTAGGTTTAAACTCTTTTAACAAATCCTCTTTAGAGATATCAGGAGATACAAATGTAAAATCGACACCCATATCTCTTATTGTTTTGTTAAATAAATTGAAAGTTCCGCCATAAATTGCACTACAACTAATAACATGGTCGCCTGCCTTACAAATATTCATTATAGCCATTAAAGATGCAGACTGCCCTGATGAGGTAAGCATTGCGCCAACGCCTCCCTCGAGCTCTGCAATTTTTTTCTCTACTGCATCTAGTGTTGGGTTAGATAGCCTTGTATAGAAAAAGCCTGAAGCCTTTAAATCAAACAAATCGCCCATTTGCTCAGAGCTCTCATAAGTAAAAGTTGTGCTTTGAACTATTGGAGCTACTCTTGGCTCGCCATTTTTAGGCTCGTAGCCTGAGTGTATACATTTTGTATCGATATTCATTAGTATCAATCCTTTCATTAATATTATAACACTACAGAAATCAAGTGAAAAAGCTAAAATTTTGCACTTGATGCTGTTAGTTTTCAGCTCAATTGATTATATTAAAACAAACAAATCTCTAATTAAATTAGCAACCCAGTCTGCGCCTAGGGTGACCAGTGTAACTAAAATTAAGAAAGCTAAGATAGATAATACTTGAACTATAAGTCTTTTCTTGTCTGTCATAGGCTCTTCTTCGGTTTGTTCATTTTCCTCTTTAAAAATAAGCTCTTTTGCCCTGTCTAAATCAATTAATTTTACATAAATGTTTTTGTCGTCGGGTAAATAATTGCTGTCGTAAACACTTGACATCGCACCTGTTTTAGCAGGTTTTAGCTCATAAGCAATCACGTTTTCGTCAAATTGCTCTGCTAATTCTTCTGCCTCAAAACCTCTTGTTTTAGCTAAAAAAACTAGGTCGTCGTCTTGAGTTTTTCTTAAGCTTGCAACCCTTTTGCATACAGGGCACGCGCTTACACCGTCTTCACAAACACTTTTGCATTTAGTACAATATTGCACTTTTATTACCTCGTTTAAGAATCTTTGCCAATTAAAATAGCTTTTCTGTTAAAGTCAAGCATATCTGTTTTTCGTGCAGGAACACATTTAATAATAGCGTCATCAATTGTTTTATCAGAGAAAAAGCCGGTCTCTTTAATAAGCTTGCCTATTAAAACAACATTTGCTAGCCCTTTTACTCCGTTATCTTCTGCTAATTTTGTAGCAGGAACATAAAATACGCTGATGTCGGTTCTCTCCACTTTTTTCTCAATTAATGAGCTATCTAATATTATTATTCCGCCTGGTACTACTTCGTTAACAAATTTATCTAAAGACGGACCGTTCATTGCTACTAATATATTGGGGTTAGATACCTGTGGTGAACCTATAGGGTCGTCTGATATGCTAACTGAGCAGTTTGCAGTACCGCCACGCATCTCAGGCCCGTATGAAGGAAGCCAGCTTACCTCTTTATTGTCAATAAGTCCTGCGTAAGCTACAACTTTGCCTGCAAATAAAACGCCTTGACCGCCGAAGCCCGCAAAAATTAGATTTAAGTCTTTCATTATAATATACATTCCTTTCTTCATTGTAAAACTTTGTTTCACAATATAGGTGCAACGTTATGAAAATTTATTTTCATACTTCAGGTTGTCAAAAAGGTATCGCATTTCGTCATAACGACGAAGATTAAAAGTTTTTGTTAAGTTTTTTCAAAAACTTACGGGTGCTTAGGGCTGAGCCCTAAGGTGTTTTCCGCAGAAAACGCAATTTTTTGCCTTTGAAGAGCTTTTTTGAAGGTGAATTTGCCAATTTATTGGCAAAGAGGAAAATTTTTGCGATAGAAAAAGTTTCCTTATGCCTTACCCCTTTGTGCAACTTTTTTTCTAAGAGAAGTTTATTGACAGTCTGCAGTATAAAAATTTATTTTCACACTTTATCCTTTATCTTTAAAAACGCCAAGCGGATAGTAAGGCATCATATTATCACGTAGCCAGTCAAGAGATTTTATAGCGTCCATACCCCAGTTAGTAGGACATGTTGAAAGTATCTCTATAATAGAGTAACCTTTTTTATCTCTTTGGTACTCAAAAGCTTTTTTAATAGCAGCTTTTGCAGCTTTTACATTTTTAACATTATCTGCAGATACTCTTTGTGCAAGAGCAACGCCGTCTAAAGTGCTTAGCATTTCAACTACTTTAATCGGAAAGCCAGCAGTGCTTGTGTCTCTGCCGTATGGGCTAGTTTGTGTAATTTGCTCTGGCAATGTTGTAGGAGCCATTTGGCCGCCTGTCATGCCATAAATAGCGTTGTTTACAAATATAACTACTATATTCTCGCCTCTTGCAGCCGCGTGAACTGTCTCTGCAGTACCAATAGCAGCAAGGTCGCCGTCGCCTTGGTAAGTAAATATTGCACCGTCTGGCAGTGCTCTTTTAAGGCCTGTTGCAACAGCTTGTGCTCTACCGTGAGGAGCTTGAACCATATCGCAAGAGAAATAATTGTATGCAAAAACAGAACAACCAACAGAGGCTACGCCAACGGCTTTACCAAGAAGCCCTAGCTCTTCTAAGCTCTCTGCTACTAGTCTGTGAATTATTCCGTGTGTACAACCGGGGCAATAGTGAAAAGGTGCGTCTGAAAGACCTTTTGTTTTCTCAAAAACTATGCTCATGGTTATTTACCTCCCTTTCCTGTCAACTCGTATATTTTCTCAAGAATTTCATTTGTAGACGGAATAATACCGCCTGTTCTACCATAAAACTCTACTTTTTTAGCATCGTCTACGCTTAGTTTTACGTCGTCTACCATTTGACCCATGCTCATCTCAACTACTAAAAGTTTGTCTGCGCTGTTTCCAACTCTTCTAACTTCATCAGTTGGGAAAGGCCAAAGGCTTATTGGGCGAAGTAGGCCAACTTTAATGCCCTCTTCACGGGCTTTGTTAACTGCACTTCTTGCAACTCTTGAAGAAGCTCCGTAAGCTACTATTACAAGCTCTGCGTCCTCGGTTAAATACTCGTCAGACATTTGCTCGTTAGCTTTAACTGTTTGATATCTCTCGTATCTCTCAGTAGTTAATTTTTCAAGAATTTCAGGTGTAATATATAAAGAGTTTACAATGTTGTGCTTTCTGCCGTTTTCGTGGCCTCTAGCAGCCCATGGCTTCTCTATCATTTCTGGGTTTGCATCAGGTAGTGTAATAGGCTCCATCATTTGGCCCAACATTCCGTCTGCTAAAATCATAGCTGGCATACGGTATTTATCTGCAAGCTCGAAAGATTTTGCCACTAGGTCTACCATCTCTTGAACTGTAGACGGAGCAAAAACTAAAAGATGAAAGTCTCCGTGCCCTATAGATTTTGTCGCTTGCCAGTAGTCTGCTTGGCTAGGTTGAATTCCACCTAAACCAGGGCCTGCTCTTTGAATATTTATAATCAATGCTGGTAAATCAGAGCCAGCCATGTAAGATATAGCCTCTGATTTAAGGCTTACTCCAGGAGAAGAGGAAGATGTCATTGTTCTAACTCCTGCTGCAGATGCTCCTAGTACCATATTAATAGCGCCTATTTCAGACTCGGCTTGCAGGTATACTCCTCCGACTTTAGGCATTTGTTTAGACATATACGCCGCAAGTTCTGTTTGCGGTGTTATTGGGTAACCAAAAAAGTGCTTACATCCAGACCTAATTGCGGCCTCTGCAAGTGCTTCGTTACCTTTCATTAAAACTCTTTCACTCATGTTAACTTCATCCTTTCTAAAAAGCTTTTATTTTTCAACAATAATAACACAGTCAGGGCACATAGTAGCACAAAATGCGCAACCAATGCATTTGCTTTCATCGGTCAGTTGTGCTGGGTGGTACCCCTTTACGTTAATCTCGTCGGGTGCAAGCTCTAATATTTTTTTAGGACATACATTAACACACATAGAGCAACCTTTGCACATGTTTTTATCAATAGTAATTTTTGGCATTCTTAACTCTCCTTATAATATATTAACGAGTAGGCTCGCTATATTTATTGATAAAGCACTTTTAATAAATATGATTATACGTGCTATTCCCAAACAAATTTTACTTCTCTTTTTATTTTTTTACAGCCCTCTACATAAGAGAAATCAGGGGCTGTGCTATAAAGCAGTGGCAAATTAGTAAGCTCACTTACCTTATTGGCATAGTCAAATGAATCTATAATAACATCGGGGGTAGTCTCAACACCTAAATGCGTGTTGTTTACTATGCAAGTTGCCTTAAGGTTACTTGCTTTTTCTATCTCTCTTAAAATAGTTATAGCATCTTCAGGGCTACCAGAGCTCATTCGCCTTTTATTTATAACATAAATCATCTCATAGTCAGAAATTTCAGCCGAGAACTGTGCCATTGCAGTTGCCCCTGCGTCGTCTCCGCCTAAGTCTATAAAAACAGTTTTATCTTTAACTATAAAAGCCTTTTTTACTTGAGGACTTATAGCCGGAGTGTCTACAGTGCTACCTGCAATAAAAGAGCTTACAAGCTCAATATTGCTTGAGTTAATTGCTTTTACATAATCGCTACTTCTAAAGTAAGGGTTTACAATGTCCATATCGACTATTAGCACACTGTTGCCTTTTTCAGCCTCTTCTGCTGCTAGGTTGATGCATAGGTTGGTTTTGCCACAACCATAGTGGCCACAAATTATATTTATCATTTTATTTTTGCCTTTCTATTTTAAATAAATTGATAGACTTTACTGATTATAGCATATTATACAAAGATATGCAATATGGAATACACCCCAATAAAATTATGGTTTTTCGCAGATTTCTGTAAATAATTCTTGCTTTTAATGGTGGTATAAGATAGAATAAAACGAGAAAATATAAGAGAGGTAAAGAAAATTGAGCGATAAAAAGCAAATGCTTTTATTTATGTCGGTAGCGTCACTACTGCATATTGGGGCTAATCTTACGCACCCTGTTACACCTACAATTTTTACAAACTTAAACTTAGGCAACTATATGTTTGGCTATGCTTTGGCTGCTATGCTATTTGTAAACTTTGCGGTTTCTCCATTTTGGGGAAAGCTTAACAACTACATATCAAGCAAAACTACACTGCTTATTTGTTGTATTGGCTATGGTATTTCGCAAATATTGTTTGGTTTATCTACTTTAGAGTGGCATTTTATTGTGGTAAGAATGCTTGCAGGTGCATTTACAGGTGGAGCATTTGTCAGCGTTTTAACCTATGTTGTAAATGTATCTAGCCAAGAAAAAAGGAGTTATAACCTAACAATTAACGTTACAATTCAATGGGTTTTCAGCGCTTTTGGCTATTTTATAGGCGGATTTATAGGCTCTTACAGCCCTTATTTGTCTGTTTGGGTTCAAAGTGCAGTATTAATATTATGTGGTTTTTTATTTTTTGCGGTTTGTATAGACGACGCCAAGATTGATAAGGCTGAGCTTAAAATATCAACACTTGTTAAAGAGGCAAATCCGCTTGCATCTTTTATGGCTGGCAAGCAGTTTTTCACCTTAGCCTTAGTTTCGCTGTTTTTAATGAGCGCATTACAAAACATGTCTTTTACAGCGTTTGACCAAAGTTTTAACTACTATTTAAGAGATCAATTTAATTTTCCTTCAAGCTATAACGGAGCATTAAAAGGCATTATGGGGTTAATTACTCTGGTTGCAAATAGTACCATTTGCATTTGGATAATAAGAAGGACAGACATTAGAAAGTCGAATATATTTTTGCTGTTATTTTGTGCCTTAAGCATGGTTTTAGCCATTGTTTTTACAGACGCAATTCCGTTTATTATTTTCAACGTTATTTTATTTGCTATAAACGCAGTTAGTGTTCCGGTTTTGCAAGACATTCTTGCCTCAGATGCGAAAAAACACGACAGCAATTTGGTAATGGGTTTTTACAATGCCATGAAATCTTTTGGCGGAATAATAGGTGCTTTTGCCTCGGGTGCGCTGTACAATTATAATCCGTTATTTCCTTTTTACCTTGTTGCAGTTGGCTTTATTTTAGCTACAATAATTGCAGTATTTTATTATAAGGGTAGGTACTATTTAAAGTAAAAAAACACAAAAAAAGCAAGTTATTTCAGCGAAATAACTTGCTTTAGGTTACCCAAAAACCTACTGTTCAAAAAAGGTAATTTAAAAAACTTTTTCACTTGTATAAAGTTTTCTCTTTTTGCACTTCGGTGCAAAAATTCACTTTCAAAAATACGCTTCTAAGTAAAAAGCTTTCGTTTTCTGCGGAAAACGACTCAGGGCATTGCCCTAAGTACCCACCATTTTTTGAAAAAAATGGAGTAAAACTTTTAACCTTTGTCGACAACCTGAGCAAGTTATTTGAGCGAAATAACTTGCTTTTTACAATTTTATCAAAGTTTATCG
>CAYJEZ010000031.1:0-11540 GCA_964369215.1 uncultured Eubacteriales bacterium | reverse complement strand
AGCAAGTTATTTGAGCGAAATAACTTGCTTTTTACAATTTTATCAAAGTTTATCGGCTATACTGTTTAATCTAAATGAAATAAATTTTCTAGGTTTACGCTTACAGGGCTGTTATCTTCATTCACTTCCATAATGTCAGCCATATAATCCCACCACTTTCTGTTAATGGCGGTATCTGCGCCTTTAGCCCATTTATCTTCGTCTTCAATCTCAATATAGCCAAATAAAATAAGGGTCTCTCTGTCTAGAAAAATTGTGTAGTTCTTTCCACCATGTTCATAAATCATGTCAATCATCTCGGGCCAAAGTTTATCATGACGAATTTTATACTCTTCTTCTTTGCCATCAAGCAATTTCATTTTAAAACCTTTAATCATTATGCTTACCTCTATTATATATACGTTAATAATTAATCTAAAAATTCTTCATTAATAACAACTTTAAAGTCGTCTGCTATAGCACGCAAGTTAGCGTCTGTTATAGTTTGCCTAATTTTGCCTTGCCCTGCAGATAAAGCCGCTACGTATATTTGTGCGCTCTTCTCAATAGTGTGTGCAAGCCCAAAGGCTATGTCGTAATCAGGGCCTGAAACAAACAAGCCGTGTTGAGCCCAAACTGCTGCGTCATACTTTTTCATAAGCTCGCTTGTTGCGATGGCAATATCTTTGCCCCCCGGTATCATCCAAGGGCATACTCCTACACCACCCGGGAACACAACAACACACTCGGTAGCAGACTGCCACAGAGCACGAGTGAAGTCTTTGTTTGTTAAAGGTAAAATATAAGTTAGGGCAATTAAGTTTGTTGCGTGGCAATGGTAAATAACCCTGTTTTCTCCGTTTGTAGCGGTTTTTCTCACGCTGTGATTTAAAAAATGGCTAGGAAACTCGCTGGTAGGTTTTGCGCCATTCTCTAAACCCCAAACAATGCGGTAACTGTCTGCATTGTCATTAATTTCAACAATTCCTATATTGTTTTGAGGCGACAAAATTACGTTGCGAAAAAACTTGCCAGAGCCTGTTGTAATAAAATATTCGCCTGCCAAGTTCTTGGCCTTTACCTCCATTTTAATCCATTCACCATTTTGGTTAAAATATGGCTTTGCCAGCTCAATTTCTTCTTCTTTCATACGGTATGTTAGGTTTCCACCGTTTCTCTCGTGCCAGTTTTGTAGCCAGCCGTCGTTGCACATTCTTATAAAACCCTCAATTGCGGGTTGATTAATTATTTTTTCATTAGACATTTTAATCCCTCATCATTTTCTTTTTATTAGAACTTCTTTTTCGTATGCCTCAACTTCTTCATACCAACTTTCGTTTGAAGCCATGTTCTCACGCTTGCAAAATTCGTCCCACACATCGCCTATAGGCATCATTTTGCACTCTTCCATAAGCATCATTTTTTTTGTAAAATTGCCCTCGTCTTGCAGTTTAATTAAGGTGTCGTTAGGCTGTAAAAGGGCATTTAACATAGCTTTTTGAAAGGCACGAGTACCTATAACCCAAGCGGCTATGCGGTTGATTGACGCATCGAAAAAGTCCAAACCAATTAGCACTTTATCAAGGGCATTGTTTCTAACAATCTCTTTGCAAATCTCTAAAATTTCGTCTGTATAGTTAACCACATGGTCGCTGTCCCAGTGCATAGGGCGAGTTACGTGTAGTGGCACTTTGTCAAAAAAGCATAAAAGAGAAGAAATTTTATCGCTTATCATCTCAGATGGATGAAAATGTCCTGCATCTAACAGATTATAAACTCCTTTTTTTGCAGCTGCATAGCTCATATAAAACTCGTTAGAGCCTGTTGTATATGCCTCAACTCCTATAGCAAAAAACTTGCTCTCAACGCAGTCGATAACATGTGGGCACTCTTCAGAGAAAATCTCGTCTAAAGAATTTTTTAGCCTTAGCCTTGGCCCCATTCTGTCGGCTGGTACGTCTTTAAATCCGTCAGGTATCCACACATTGTTAAGAACTTTGTCTCCTAAAGCTTTGCCAATTTCTTCGGCAATACGGCGTGAACGCTTACAGTGCTCTATCCAAAATTTTCGAACTGCTTCGTCAGGGCTAGATAGCGTAAGGCCGTCTTTAACCATAGGGTGGCTAAATAAAGTAGGGTTAAAATCTATGCCAAAGCCATTAGCTTTAGCAAAGTCAACCCAGGCTTTAAAGTGCTTATACTCTTGCCTGTCTCTGTCTACCCAAGCTCCGCTATCTTCATTAAAAACGGCGTAACATGCGTGTAAGTTAATTCTTTTTTTACCGGGAATTAAGCTTGTAGCCTTTAAAAAATCTGCGGTAAGCTCCTCAAAGTTAGTCGCCTTACCGGGGTAATTACCTGTGGTTTGAATACCGTTGCCCGCACCGCCGTCTATGTTGTCAAACCCTGTTACGTCGTCACCTTGCCAACAATGAATGCTTATTGCAGTGCCCTTTAAAAGCTCTATAGCTTTTTCTGTATCTACTCCAATTTGTAAAAATCTTGCTTTTGCCTCTTGATAACTCATAAAATAACTCCTTTTATATTTTTTACTTGAAAAACAATCTATATTAAAGTATAATGTATAACATATTTAAATTATAAGTTATTTAAATGCAAATTTCAATTCTATAAATTGCAATAAAATATAGAAATATTGCTATGGAGGTATGTTGTGTTAAATTACAAAATGGATATTGACGAAAAATCTAGGTGGATAATGGCTACACCTAACGAATTTGGGGTAACATTGCCTTTTATCTGCAGCGAGGCAGGAGACTTTTTAGCTGGAAAAAGTTTTTACACCGAGCGAGACTATAAAAATTCTTATTGGCTTGTTTACACATTGCAAGGTGAGGGCGTGCTAACACAAGGCAACCATGTTATCAATCTGCAAAAAGGTAGTTGCGTGCTTATTGATTGCAAAAGCTACCAAAAATATGAGACAGCCCCTAATTGCGATTTATGGCACCATTACTGGGTTCATATAAGCGGTACTGGGGTAAGTTCTATTTTTCCAATAATCAATACAGGGCAACCAATAATACTCAACCCTAATTCATATGAGATTAAAGCTTTTTTCGACACTATTTTTAACAATGCAAATCAAAACACAGTAGCCCAGAATTTATCGGTAAGCATGGCAGTGCACAGCGCGCTTCATATGCTTTGCACACTAAGAATAGGAAGCAACGCGGTAATAAGCCAAAGACAGAGCGATATATTAGAGATAGCAGATTATATAAGAGAGAACTATAGAGAGCCTTTGCAAGTAGAGGCTTTATCGAAAAAAATACACCTATCTAAATTTTACTTTATAAAGCTTTTTCGCAGATATTTAGGAACAACACCATACGACTACCTACTTAACTATAGAATTAACAAGGCTAAAGAACTGCTTTGCTCAACAAGGTGGAGCATTGGAGATATTGGGCTTTATGTAGGCTTTACAGGTGAGAGCAACTTTACAGCACAGTTTACTCGCATAGTTGCAATAAGCCCTTTAAAGTATAGAAAAGAGCATTACACTATTGAAAAGTTTGAAGATTAACAAAACTTTATTTTATGATTTTATAAGCCAAAAGCATTAATAAAAACAGCGGTACACTAAGTGTTAGTATAGCTATAAAGTCATATGCTGGTGTGTAGGTAACAGTATTCAAACCAATAATTAACAATTGGCTAATTAAATATGAAGCGGGCATAAATAAGCATATAACAAAAAAGTTTTGCACTTTTTTAAGCCTATAAAATATTAATGCAAGCAGTGCACAAACAACTACACAAGCTATAGCAATAGTCATATAAAAGCCTAAGAACAGCCTTGGTAAAGTAACTTGTCCTCCACCGAAATTATTGCCATAAATTAATTCGTCATCTACACCTTGGGTGTTAGATGCATAATATACTGCACTTACAATGTCTTTATTTGGATTTATTACAGCGGTTTTAGCTCGTAATAGTTCGCTATTAAATACAGACATAATGTCGCCCCAATGGGTGGTATAAGCTTCTATGGTGTAACTGTTGTCGAACTCGCTATAGTATATATTATAACCGTCTACAGGCGTGTAATCTGCACCTAATTCAACAGTAATTACTCCTGCGTTTTCGTTTATGTTAATAAGGTGGTCACTATAGGTTATATACTGAGGAACAACTAAATAAAAGGCAATTAAGATAATAACAACTGCACTAAGCAATGTAGAAAAAGCAAACACCAGCCTGTTTTTTCTCTTTATGTTACCACTTATTTTTTTTAGTGTATTAGCCTCATTTATTCTATCATCAGCTTGATTATTTTTTGTAAGTTCTTTTTTATAAAAGTCTAAATCTTTTTGGCAAGCCTCACAAGTTAATAAATGTTCTTTTATAAAATTCGACGTTTCGTCGCTTGCCACCTCGTCTATGTAAAGTGGAAGTAGGTCTTTAACTATGCTACAATCACGATTACTCATTTTCTTTGCCTCCTAATTTAAGTTGAATTTCTTTTTTTGCCCTATAATAAGTAACCCTTGCCCATGCCTCACTTTTAGAGAAAATTGAAGCTATTTTTTCGTAGGATAAACCGCCGAAAAAGCGGAGCATAAACACTTCTTTATAGGGTTCTTTCATAGCGTGAAGCTCGATATGTATAAGCATAGATAGCTCGTCGGTTATCACAGTGTTTAAAAGGTCAAAATCAGCAGATTTACTTTCAATTTCTTTATTATTTGAATATCGTTTTTCTTTTTTATAAAGCGTAAAGTAAGAATTTTTTGCTATTGTGAAAAGCCAAGCCCTAATATCTTTAGAGCCATCGAAAGAGTTTATATTGTTTATAGCTTTTAAAAATGTCTCTTGAGTTATGTCCTCAGCTGTTTCTTTATTTCTGGTAATGCCTAAAATATATTTATATACATCTTTAAAATACAAGTTGTAAATCTCTTCTAAATCCATACTTATCTCCTCCTCTCGTTATAATAACTATCAAGTTTGTATTTCGTTACAAAAAATAATAATAGTGTTAATTTTCTATAAAAGTAGGGGCGACCATATGTGGTCGCCCCTACACTAATGTGCATTATGACAATTACATCACAGCCTCGTTTTATTTTGAACAATTTATGCTCATATCACGAACTGTAGTTCGCAATACCAACATTGTTGGTATTTGAAGTTACCTATAGCAAATAAATGTGCTATGCCAAAACTATATAAAATTTCTCGTGTAATTAAAGCTGTTTTTAGCCTTTAACTAGATTTTTTATTCCACATATTCTTTTGCCACAGTGGAATTATTAATCAAACAATCTCTAGTCTAAGTATATTTTATGTAGTCAATTATTTTGCAACAGATAGCATAAGCTTAATTCTATTTTCTTGGTTAACCTTTGTTGCTCCTGGGTCGTAGTCAATAGGAACAATGTTTGCATCCTCATGAATTTCACGAATTTTCCTAATCATTCCCTTGCCAACAATATGGTTGGGCAAGCAACCAAAAGGTTGAGCACATACAATATTTTCATACCCTTGCTCAATAAGCTCCATCATCTCGGCTGTAAGCAACCAACCTTCGCCCATTTTGCAGCCGTATCCAATAACAGGCTCAACAATTTCTCTAAGATGACTGTACCGTGCCGGCGCTGCAAATTTACTGCCAGTTAAGGCGTCTATAAAATAGTTTTCAAACTTAATCATATAATCAAACAAGCCTTGCACAAATTTCTTTTTAACCTTACTTCCTCCGTAAAGCGCAATATCGTCAAGCCTATTATCAATTTTAAACAGCATAAAAGGTAAAATACCAGGAACCATAACCTCGCACCCTTGGTCAAATAAAAACTGCTCAAGATTATTATTTGCTAATTTAGAGTATTTAACGTAAATCTCGCCAACTATTCCCACTTTAATTTTTTTAATATCAGAAGTTTTAATAAGAGAGAATTCCTCAACCATTTTTTGCATATAACTTTTCATCTCTTTTGGGCTTATGGCACGCTTATTTTCGAACTCTTTTGATATTAAATTTGTCCATTTATTAACAAGTTTTTCACTATCGCCCTTGTTTACTTCATAAGGTTTAGTTTGATTATTAAGAAGCATTAGCATGTCGCCATATGTTAAAGCAGCCACAGCACGCCTTAGCATAGACAGTGTAATTTTAAAGCCACTGTTTCTCTCAAGGCCTGATATGTTAATTGAAATAACAGGCACATTTGGCATGCCTGCATTTATAAGAGCTTTTCGCAACAAATGAATATAGTTAGAAGCACGGCATCCACCTCCGGTTTGTGTCATCATAAGCGCAGTTTTATTTGGGTCGTAGTTTCCGCTTTTAAGTGCCTCAATCATCTGTCCAATCGTTAAAAGTGCAGGGTAGCAAGTGTCGTTATGCACATATTTTAAACCTTTAGTAACAATTTCTTGGTCGGTACTAGTCAGCAGTTCTACATCATATCCATAGCTTTGAAAAACCTTTTGTAAAATGCGAAAATGAATGTCAAGCATATTAGGAAAAATAATTTTATAACTATGTTTCATTTCCTTAGTAAATTCTACTCTTTGCATTAAATAAATATCCCTTCTATATTGGAGCTAGGGCTTAATCTGTTGCAGCAAACAAACTTCTTACCCTAATTTTTACAGCACCGAGGTTTGTAATTTCGTCAATTTTAAGCTGTGTGTAAATCTTATTATTTTTCTCTAAAATAGACCGTACTTCGTCAGTTGTTATAGAGTCTACACCACAACCAAAAGAGACAAGTTGTACAAGATTTATATTTTTATAGTCACTTTCAGAAACAAAGTTTGCCGCCGCATAAAGCCTTGAGTGGTAAGTCCACTGGTTAAGCACATGTGTTTTTATTCGTTTGCTTAAATGACAAACAGAGTCTTCTGTAAGTAGCACTGCGCCACAGTCGCAAATTAAGTTATCAATACCATGGTTAATCTCTGGGTCTATGTGGTAGGGTCTTCCGGCTAAAACTATAATTGGTAAATTATGATTTTTAGCATAATTTAAGTATTGCTCGCCTTTTTGTTTAATCTTTAGGCAAAAGCCCTCGTATTCTTCATAAGCTAAATTAGCTGCTGTTTGTACAGCCTTTAGGCTAATTGCTCCAAAATTACGAGATAGAATAGCATGAATTTTTTTAGGAAAATCTTTTTTTCTATGTATGCCTATATAATCTTTTATAAATTTAATTCCATTAAGCTCGGTCATATTAGAACCAATAACTTCAGGATAATATGCAATAACAGGGCAGTTATAGTTGTTGTCGCCAAGCTTTTCATCTATGGCGTAGCTCATGCAAGGGTAAAAAATAGCATCGGTTTTAGCTGACATAAGCTCTTTTATATGTCCATGAATTAATTTTGCAGGGTAGCACACAGTGTCTGACGGTATTGTATTTTGTCCTTTTAGGTATAATTCTCTTGTAGAGTGATTACTGATGTTTACACCAAAGCCAAGTGACTTGAAAAATGTATGCCAAAACGGTATTAACTCAAAATTATTAAGCCCTTTTGGCAGTCCAATAGTTTCACGTTCGCCTTTAAAATTTTTATATTCTGCTAGCAATTTTAGCTTAAAATCAAACAAATTATGGTGAGCTTTTCTATCAGTACTAAGCGGTTTATCACAACGGTTACCGCCGATAAATTTTCTTCCGTCGTCAAAAATATTTATTGTAAGCTTGCATTTATTCTGACATTTTGAACAAGTAACTGCTTTAACTTCGTGGGTAAAATTATCTAAATCTTCTTTTTTTAGAACATTGCTACTCTCGCCTTTAAAGTGTTCTTTTGCGAATAGGGCTGCACCAAATGCACCCATAAGCCCAGCAATATTTGGCCTTACAACGTTTCTGTCAATTTCTTTTTCAAACGCCCTTAAAACTGCTTCATTTAAAAATGTACCGCCTTGCACAACAATGTGTTTACCTAGTGCGTCTGCACTTGCTGCACGAATAACTTTATAAATCGCATTTTTTACAACACTAATAGAAAGACCCGCAGAGATATTTTGAGTACTAGCACCATCTTTTTGTGCTTGCTTAACAGATGAGTTCATAAAAACAGTGCATCTTGAGCCTAAATCGACAGGCTTTTCTGCAAAAAGTCCAAGTTTTGAAAACTCTTCAATATTTTGCCCTAATGCCTCTGCAAATGTTTGTAAAAAAGAGCCACAGCCTGAAGAGCACGCCTCGTTTAAAAATATATTATCAATTACACCTTTTCTAATTTTAAAGCATTTAATATCTTGTCCGCCAATATCAATTATAAAATCAACTTTTGGGTTAAATTTTTTAGCAGCAGTAAAGTGTGCCATAGTCTCAACAACGCCAACATCGCCGTGAAAAGCGTTTTTTATTATGTCCTCACCATAGCCGGTTGTAGAAAAAGCCTTAATATTAATTTGAGGAAATTTCTCGTAAACTTCTTTTAAAAAATCTTTAACAAGTGGAACAGGAGTACCACCGTTTTGCATGTATTTGTAGTGTACAATTTGTTCTTTATCGTTTAAAACTACAGCTTTAAGTGTGGTAGAGCCAGCGTCTACACCGATATAGGCATCTTTAGTTAGTGGATAAGTAAAAATGCCTTCTTGAATTTTGTGTCTTAGTGCAAAGTCGTCATATTCTTGTTTACTTGAAAACAGAGGGTCGCAAGTTACATAAGTTTCGCCGCTAGAGTAGTTTTTAAGTTTACTTCTTAAATTATCTATATTAAAAACGACTTTTTCTTCGCCCAAGGCTGTGCCTATTGCAACGTAATATAATGAGTTATCCGGACAAGTTCCTTGGTGTTTTAGTGCATTGTTAAAGCTTTTTCTAAGCTGTGAAAAAAAGCTTAACGGACCACCAAGGTACACAACGTTACCTACAATTTCTCGACCTTGAGAAAGCCCTGCTATGGTTTGGCTTACAACGCAGGCAAAAATACTTGCAGATATATCTTCTTTCATAGCTCCCTGATTCAAAAGAGGTTGTATGTCAGATTTTGCAAAAACACCGCAACGAGAGGCTATGCTGTATATTTTCTTGCTCTCTTTTGCAAGCTCGTTCATCTCGATGGGAGTAATGCCTAAAAGTGTTGACATTTGGTCAATGAATGCACCTGTACCACCAGCACAAGAGCCATTCATCCTAACCTCTGGCATTCCAGATAAAAATAAAATCTTGGCATCTTCGCCTCCAAGCTCAATAACAACATCGGTTTGTGGTAACAGTTCTTTAACGGCAAGCCTTGTAGCAAAAACCTCTTGCACAAACGGAATATTCATACTTTCAGAAAACCCCATACCCGCAGATCCAGAAATATTGATTATGTATTCTTTTTCACTTTTTAAAGTTTCTTTAACTTCGCCTAACATTATGTCTATTTTACTAGGGATTTCAGAAAAATGCCTTTGGTAATTTTTATATAATATGTTGTTACTCTCATCTATAACAACACATTTAAGAGTGGTAGACCCAACATCAAAACCAATACGATACATATAGTACATCCTTACTAACAATAATTAATACATTCATTTCACTTTTAATTAAACAATAAAATTTTAACATTATTTATATTTCTTTTCAATAGATATATTGTGTCGAATATTTAAATAAATTTACTAAATATTAAAAAGATACTTTTAAGTTTATTAAAGCATTGAATTATCACTACTTTTATAGCATAATTACAGCACTAAATTTAGAAGTTGAGAAATATGCCTTTTCATATAAGCCGTTATACAAAACTTTAATTGGTAATGACCACAATCTAGCTGAGCTTAGCTTTTGTTTAACTAAAAGAATAGAGTAATTCTCTATTATAATTCCAGTAATGCTTACACTAAATGAATAACTCATATAAAAAACTTCCTTATTTAATATTGTTAAGTTAAAATAATGAATTTCTTAAATTTATTATTAATAAAGAAATTTTTCTCTTTACATAATAACTTAACAAAACCCATATAAAATAACATCAATTTATTATTATAATAAATTCTTACAAGCAAAACCAATATCTTGAAAAGTTAATTTTTGAAGCTAAAGCAAACCGAAAAGGATAACTTTACAATTAAACGATTTTATGCTATACTCAACTTTATTTTAAATGAAAAGGGTGAATTTATGAATTTTGAAGAACTTAGAAAAATCACCGATGAGACCGAGCAGATAAAGAACACATACAAGATTTTTAATGAAGATTTCAGGCTTAATCGCTCAAAAGCTTCAAGGGTAGAGTTTTTAACCACGGTGAAATATGTAGATAAGTACCTAAAAAACACGGATAAAATACTCGATATAGGCGCAGGGGCTGGCGAGTACAGTTTATATTTTGCCGAGCTAGGCTATGAAGTTAAGGCGTTAGAACTTGCAGACGAAAATATAAATGCCTTTAAAAAAAAGATAAAGCCTAGCCACAACATAGAGCTAAGCCAAGGGAATGCTATTGATTTGAGCCGTTATAATGACAATGAGTTTGACATAGTGTTGCTTTTTGGACCGCTTTACCATTTGCATAATGAGGAAGACAGGCAGAGGTGTATTGCCGAGGCAAAGCGAGTTGTTAAAGAAGACGGAACTATATTTTTTGCGTTTATATCTAATGACATGGTGGTTGCTACGGAACTTTATTTTGGTGAAGATTGGCTAACGGGCGATACGTATAACCACGATAGCTTTAAGGTTGAGGACTTTCCGTTTGTGTTTTTTACATTTGATGAATGTGTAAAGATGCTTGAGAAATCAGGTGTTAATATATTACACAAGGTTGCCGCTGACGGGCTTAGCGAACTCCTTGCTCAGAAAATAAACAAAATGGATGATTACAGCTATAATCAATATTTAAAGTATCATTATTATTGTTGTGAAAAACCCGAGCTTGTAGGGCATAGTAACCATTACCTTTTTGTGGGTAAAGCTTAGTGGGTATAAGTTTAAAACCACTTCATATATCCACGACACAACCCTTTACTAATTCAAGTATATAAAAGATTGTGGAGCTGTTTTAAGCCCGTAATCTGCTAAGGTTTTTGGTGGGTCAAACTTTATTACATTGCCCAATACATAAGCGTTAGCGATATTATAGTTTGAAAAATACTTCATATATTTTTCTTTGCTAATTCCAGCATAGTTTTTAGTTTTTTCCCAAAGATTTGTCTTCTCTATCGATAAAATTGCAGTTACTTCGACTTCTCCTATAACTTTTTTCTCTGGTGAGGTCGAGTAAATAATTATTTTGTCAACATGCTTTTGTGGTAACCTTTTTCTATACTCATATTTTTTATCTCCAACAAGTATGAGGTTTGCGTACTCAGAGTGTATTGATAATAATATTTTGCTCATAAATTTACTCCTTAATAAGTTTTGGGCACTGTTAAGTTAAAATAATGAAATTATTAGTTTTCTTAATAATAAAGTAATTTTTTCTTTTTTATATTAAGTTAACAAAGCCAAGTTTTGCTTGCGTAATATAGTCATTTAACCCCCAAAACTAATGCAACCAAAGCAAAAACCGCATATATATGGGGCTGTCGCATTAAAGGCAAAACGTACAAATGTAGGGGCGTGTAATTTGCC
>CAYJEZ010000030.1:19937-22270 GCA_964369215.1 uncultured Eubacteriales bacterium | reverse complement strand
TAGCCCTATAGCACACAAGCTGAAAATTAGCGCCCTCTTCTTCGTTTTGCCTTTTGCTAAACGATACAAACATGTCTGTTGTGGCTGTATCTTCTGTTGGGCATACAAGCGTATTAAAACTATAAGAGTCTATAGCGTTTAAAAACTTAGTATAGCTCTCGCCTGTAACTGTAGCGTCTTCGCCACCTGTAAGGCTTGCAGATGCAGTAGCTACAAGCGTTGCAGAAGCCTTAAAGTCTACCCAGTCATTACCCACAAGCTCTACGGCAGTTTTTACCTCTTGCCTGTCTTTTAGCAATCCCTCAAAATAGGTCTCTACAACAAAACTGCTCTCGTCGTCTGCACTATTTTTAATTGCCAGCTTAATTTCATTTCCTCTAGTGCCACCATACTTCGCCACGGCAAAAGTATTCTCTGCCTTAACAGAGCCTTCTCCCAGCCTAAAGGCATACACCTTTAATGCATTTTTAAACAGCTCTCTTAAGTAAATCGATTTCTCGCTAGAGTACGAGTAGCCTGTAAATTTTTGTACGTCTTCTGCTAGGCTCTCATTATTAATTTCAAAAACTTCACCCTCTGGCCCCCAGCTAAGCTTAAAGGCAACAGCCACCACACCCCTACTGCTTAGCGCAGTACTTACAAGCAAAGGGCTTGTAAAATTTATGTATGTACCCGGCAAAGCTTTGTTTTGTTCTATCCAGTTACCTCCACCTAAAGCCATTAAACTTTCCTCCCTTTATATTCATTAATAATCTTCACAACTTGCTCTACAGTGTAAAAACTCTCTGTTTTAAGAAGAGAGACAAGCAAGTCTTTTTCGCCTAAAAACTTTCTACTTTTCAGTATGTCTTCTTTACTGAATTTAGTTGTTTTCATTTATATAATCATCCCTTTCACTCTTTTAAGTCAAACTCAAAACTCTCCATAAGCACGTCGCTTGTTTGCTCGCTGTTTTGGGTGTAAAAGCTATAGCTCACCCTCATTTTGGCAAGCTCGTCGCCTATTTCTGTTTCACTAACATCTCCAACTAGTTTAATTCCATTTTGTGTCTCTATATTTTTAATAGCGTTTTGCATACCCTCTAAAACCTCAAACATGTCGCCACTTTTAAAGCAGCTCACATCAAAAACAGTGCTTGCCTTTAGCATATTAGAGGGCATTGGCGAGGTCTCAAAACTATTAAGCTTAACTAAAAAGTCTCCGTCTTTTAATCCTTGCTTTACACTAGAGAAGAAAACGGCGGTTTCTTTAAACTCTTTTTTTAAAGAGCTTGCTATAGCAATAAAAATCTCTCTTAACATCATGTCCTCCTATTAATAACTGCCAGTGGCACTTGCTTATGTGCGCTGTAAACAGAGGGCAATCCGGCATACTCAAATTCCTCTTTGTAATTGCTGTCTAGTTTTCTTACAACAACATGAGAACCAGGTGGTATGTCAATATCTTTAGAAATAAATAAAGACACCCTCTGATAAGTGCTAGAAGCCTCATCGTTTGTGGCGTGCCTTAAATAATAATGATACCTTAAATGGCAAGGCACATCAGAATTTATTGTTTTTTTCACTGTATCTACCACGCCTGTGCTCTCGTTTACAGTATTCTCAAAAACAATAATGTCTGCCCTGTGCTTCCACAATTTTTTTGCACTGCTTATCACCATGGTATCCTCCTGTATCTTGCAAGCATGTTCTCGTCGGGTGTACAAAGCTTCTCTGCTAAGGCTGCGCTTCCGCTTCCTTCTTCATAGCCTATACTAATGTCACCCTCTTTAATGCTTTTAACAGTGCCTATCTCGCCGTCTTTTGCCAGTATATCTTTTAAATAATACCCTGCAATCATGTCAGAAAACACAAAGCGAAGCTCCTCTGGCACTTCATATAATCCCAAACAGCTTAAAAGGTCTTCCTCTGCTCTCTCATACAAAAGCTCTAAATTAATTTCAGATACATCTTCATACCCCAAATTATTAAGCCTTATCATAGCAAGCTCTAAAACAGTCTGCATAAATCGGCACTCCTTTCTTATAAAAATAGGAGCTGTGAAAAATTGTTGTAATGTAAAAGTTGTTTTATTGGCATCTAATCTCCACCCAAATTAAATAAAAATCAAGTTTGTTTATAAAACAACAGTCACCACCCCTACATTATTTTCTCACAGCTCCTTAAAGTAAATAACTGAAATATCCCCTATTACCCACAGGTTTATGCGTTTTCGCTAAGTAATTTTAATCTACGACTAAAGTTCAAACTCAACAAAAACCCACCGCTCGGAGGTTTTATAGATTTTCCGTAAACAAATTTTAGTCCCAGACTAAAATTTAAACCCAACAAAAA
>CAYJEZ010000030.1:8109-19837 GCA_964369215.1 uncultured Eubacteriales bacterium | reverse complement strand
CATTTACCCTTTAGAAATAATTCTGCAAATGGCAACAGCCTTGTGGTCAATATAAGTTCTGTCTGCCTCTGTTGCCTCGCCTGTGTTAACAAGGCTCCAGTTTGTGCCTGTAGCAAGCTCTGCATCTGTTGGGCTTAGGCTCGCTTGGCTTTTTTTCTCGTAAGAGATTCCAAACGGAGCAAAAACCTTTCTTTGTCTCATATAAAGTGTGTCTTCACCACCATTTGTCATTGGGTCACGGTGTACCTCAAAAGGAACTTTTGCGCCAATGTCTTCGTAAGAAATTGCGCCTGCTCCTAAAACATAGCTTGTGTAAAGAGGGGCAGCACCACTTGTATCAACAGGCATTTCATCGTCTACAAGCACAAGCTTGCCGTTCCAAGTACCCATGTCAAGGTCTCGTGTAATGCCTTGCGAGTCTGTGTATTTTAAGTGCTCAATAAGCTGTAAATTCTCAAGATTAGTAGCAACGTCAGAGTGCATAATAACCATTGCAAACTTTTTCTTATTCGCTCCACAAGCCTTGTTTGTGGCTTTGTTTAGACTAATTGCAGTAACTTTTCCGTCTCCCTCAGCAGATATATTAGAGCTGTGATTATTAACAAACTCTAGATTTTTAGTGCCTGTCATAGCAAAAATTCCCTTTAAAACAGCTAGAATAGTGTTTTGGTCTAAGCCGTCTTTATACTCTGCTACTTGAGAGGCAACATTCTCCATAAAGTCTACTCCGCCTGTTAAATCGTAGGCAAAGTCTTTTTCTACCCAAGCCTTAGCCCTGCCCACAGCCACAACACCTTGCTCAAAACTTTTTGTTGTTGTTGCGCTAATATCTGTTGTGCCGTCGTAGTTTACAGCGTCGCCGTCAATCATTCCACGCATTGCCATTCTAGCGTAAGAGGCACCGTCTTGAGATGAGAAAACCTCTTTAATATCTGGGTTTGAGGCAAGTGCGCCACAGTTTTTAAGTTGATTTACCTTTAAGTTAGGTACTCTTCCTACCATGTAAGAGAATGCTTGTGGGTTAAAACTTTTTGCGTCAAATTTGTTAGCCATAATTTTTTACCATCCTTTTTTAATTATAATTTTGTTGTTGGGTTGCTTTTTAAATATTTGCAAAGTTCAGAGTATGTCATTTTTGTCGGGCTTTTACCTGTATACTCCGACTTCTCTGCCGGTTTTAGTCCTTTTATTTGAACGGTCTCAAATAAAAAAGAGTCGCTTTTTTTAAGGCTCTCTATCTGCTCATAAAGACCTGCAATCTCCCCTGTTTCAGAGAAAACTATCTGCTCTTTATCAAGCAGTGCCTCAACAGCCTTTATATTTTTAGCTCCTGCCTCTTTAAGTGCATTCTCTAAGGTGTAGCTAAGCTTTAAGTTGTTAAGCTTCTCTGCGTACGCTGTCTCAAGCTCTATGGTTTTGTCTTTGCTTATGTAGTTTGTCTCTAGCTCCTCGGCTATTTTGTCTAGTTGCTCTAGGCTTATTGCCTCGCCTAAAAGCTCTTTTAGTAAATTAATCATGTTAATTTTCCTCACTTTCCTTTTCTTCTTTAATTTTTTCTTCTTGCTTTTTAATAAGCTCGTTCTCTTTTATTGGGTCAATAATCCAAGGGTGCTGGGCAATTAAAGTCTCTTTCGAGAGCAAGCTCATAGACTTAACGCAGTTCTCTATAGCCTCTGTTTCATTAATTAAAATGTCTCTGTTAAAAATAATTTCTGCGCTCATCTCCTCGCAGTTCATTCCCTTAGTTGCAAGCAAATACATATTTACAAATTCAAGCATCTCGCAAAAAGCCGCCTGTAGCTCTGCCTCCATGTCGTTGGCGTCGAGGTCAATGTCAGAGTAAATGCTTCTAATATTAAGCTGATTAGGATTACCACTCGCCTTAGTGTCTTTCGAGTCGAAACCCCCTGCATTTTGCACTATAGCCTTAATAATTAAGTCGCAAATTGTCTTGTAGTTCTCAGAGTTTACCTCTATTCTTAAAAGGTCAACTCCTCCGCTTGAGCCCTCCATGGTTCTGGTTTTTATAGCACCATAGGCAGATAAATTCTTTCTAAACTCGCCAAGGTCTGTGCCGTCGTAGTTTTTAAGCACTAAAATAGTGTTTCTAACATTCTCTTCCATGTTGTTTAAAAAGTCCGACATCAGCAAATTAAGTGCATCTTGAAGGCTTTTAACCTTGTTAATTAAAGGCACTTCTTTAGGGTTAGACTTTATTGGAATAAGTGGAATTTTACTCCAGCCATAGCTCTCATCGCCTCGGCTTACATAGGCTTTTATCTCTTCGCTAACAATAAGGCTGCTGTCTTTAAGCTCGTAAGTTTTAATGCCTTCAAGCCCAAATAAATCTACCTTTGTAATGGTTTTTTTAGTGGTGTTCTCATAAAGCTCTACCTCGTAAACCCTCGCTGCGCTGTCTAAAACAGTGTGTGCGCTGTCTGCCCAAAAGGGGCAAATCTCGTGTGATGAAAATATTTTAAACCTAAGCTTTTCGCCACTGTCTATATACGGATAAAGCCAAGCAATTCCACCAATTAAAGCCTCTTCGCCAGCTAGTTTTAAAGCTCTCATAAACACTGGGTCGAATATTTTTTTAAGCTCTTTATAATAGCTTTCCTCGTCGCTTCTTAAAGTTAAAGGCTTGCCTAAAAGATAGTTTTTCTTCTGGTCAAGTATTTTTGCAAATCGGTTATCAACTATTTTATTGTTCGGAATATTCTCAACAGCGCTAAGCGCTCCGTCTTTACCAATTGCAGTTCTTTGCCTACTTAAAATATCATGATTACCAAGGTAGTACTCTTTGCCTATAAGCATGTTTTCTCTCTCGCTAGAGCTTTGCCATGTAGTAATTTCTTTTGCAAAAAAATCTTCGTCGCTCATGCCCTCGCCAAGTTTAATTCTTGCTTTAATAAGCTCATTTTCAGTTATCATTTATACCATTCCTTTCTAAGCATATTAGTTACGCTTTATTTTAGAGCTTTCACTCTTACTAATTAAAATCCATAAGCGAAGAAGAAAAAGCGTACCTTACAAAGTACCTTATCTCATCCATTGCGTGGTCGTCGGTTTTTAAAGGTCTGTCTTCTACTGCGCTTTCGTCCCACCTATATAACGAGAACTCTCTTATGCTATCTTTACAACAGCTACAAAAAAGCAAGTCGCCCTTAATTAGGTGACTCGCCACTTCTCTAATTCCGTCTAGCACCCTGTTAGATGCCGGAACTACTCTATATCTGCCCTCTCTTCTTATGCACTCAATAAACGAGGCGGCAGAGGGGTCTACAATTACTTTGCTTACATACACACCCTCACATAAGTCTTCTAGGGTTTTATAATGCTCTGTGTCTGTTTTTTGTCTGCCCTCTTTTTTGCTGTCAAAATAATCTTCTTTCACCCTGTACCACTTGCCCTCACTATAACCCCAAAGCCCCATAGAGGTTGGATTTATTGTACCGTAGTCGCAAGAGACAACATATTTCTCATAAGTTTTTTCTTTGTTTTTTACCACGTGCCTATCTTTATCAAACATTGTATAAATAAGGCCCTCTGGTGCAACCCACTGCCCTAAAATATAGCGCTTATAAAAAACTCCACTATATAAAGATTTCGCATTCTCTATTGCCTCTTTGCTTAAAATAGGGTTATCCTCCATTAAAAAATGAATGTGCAGTGCCTTTTTCTCCTCTGCTTTTTCTATCCACTCTTTATAAAAATAATGGTTAGGGTTCTCAGGGTTGCAGTTATACCAAAGCTTAGCACTCTCTACCGATAATGTACGTGCTATTGCTTGCTCTACAAAAGAGCGAGGCATTAAGGCAACCTCGTCAAAAAGCACACCACTTAAAGTAATTCCCTGAATTAAAGTGTAGCTACTTTCGTCTTTGCCCCCAAAAAAGTAAAACACATTCTCTTTTCCTTGCCCTCTTACAACAAGCATATTCTCTACACGCTTAAAAGATAAATTGTAAAAATTTGTTATGTCGTACGAGCTTTGCACTGGGTGTAAAATATTTCTTTGTGCAGACTTTAAAGTTTTGCCGCAAATGCCAAAAACGCTGTTGTTAAAATTTGTCATTGCCCATAAAATAAAGGCTATACTCATGCAAACAGTCTTACCGCTTCTAACGGCACCGTCGCAAATTACAGCCTTATACTTTTCTTTTGTATTTGGCATAAAAGCCCACTTTAGCAAAAGTTTTTGCTTTTTAGAAAGCTTAGTAAATGTCATTTTGCACCACCTTTTACTGCTCTTTCATCTCTTCTTCCAAAGCCTTAATAATTTGAGAAACCTCTGCTTTGCCGTCTTTTTCATCACTAAATAAATCTGTCAAATCTTTAGTTGCTTGAATAAGTTGCCGTAATTTACCTGGGTCTATTAGGTTTGCTTGCTCGTTATCTTTTTCAAACAATCTGTCAAGTTGCTCAAAGCCTCTCTCTACATTTTTTATAGCATGATTTCTTAAGGTTTTCAGTCTTTTTAAAGTATTATCTTCCATATTAATTACCTCCGTATAGGATTAAATACCGTTTATATAAGCATTAGTATATGAAAATCTCACCTTAAAATAAAAAGCCGCACCCTTTCGGTGCAGCTTGCATTTGTAAAATTTACACGCTTGCTTATGCTGTTGTTAATGGTATCTATTTCATTAAATCTACTGTTAATACACATATTCAAATCCATCACCACCTTTCATTAATACAAATAGCCACGTGCAAAACACGTGGGGCTAAAGACTAAAAGTGAATAGTTAAGGACTATTTTTGCTTTGTTATGTGAAATTAATCATCTATAAAAAAATTAAAGCAATGTTTTTGTTTAAAACCTAAATTAGTCTTTCACTATTAGTCATTAGTTTTTAGTCGCAAGTGCGTTTTGCACTTGTCTATAATATAAAACCAATTAAAACATAAACACCTCATTAAAAAACTTAACAAAGCCTAACCTAGGTTAGGCTAAAAAAAATAATGCAATCTTTTCAATCTAGATTATAAAGTGTTTTATTTTTTGGTTCTATTATATTATACACTATAACATAGGGCGCTACTGACTTTCAATGACCTTTAAAATATTACATATAGTTAATAAACTTAGAAAACACTACAGAAATTAAGTGAAAAAGCTAAAGGGGTTGTCGCATTAACGAATTTATTCGTTAAAATAAACAACCCTATCTGTCACTGCGGTGACACCTCTCCCAAACGGAGAAACTAAAATATGCCTCTCCCTTTGGGAGAGGTGTCTTCGATTAAGAAGACGGAGAGGGTTTTTGTGCATTATTACAATAACGCGACAACCCCATATATATGCGTTTTTTTTGCTTAATTTGTGTTAGTTTTTCTTGTATATTTACTATTATAGTTAATAAACAAGAAAATTTGCACAAAAAAACAGGGAATAGCTTAAGCTATCCCCTATAAAATAGGTTACTATTTTATTTATACTATTTTTTAGTATCAACCAGATACATAAGCAACTGCGTTTTCGTCAAAAAGATAAGCAAGTGTGTTCGGTTCAGCCTCTCCTGTTACATCAAGCCCTGTATTTTCTTGGAACAAGCTTATAGCCGCAATCGTATTTTCTCCATAATACCCGTTAAACTCTACGGTTAAATACCCTAGCTCTTTAAGTCTATTTTGCATAGCTAAAACTTCTTCGCCTTGGTCTTCAAAACGCAACCATCTATATTCACCTGAGTCCTCATGCTCAGGCAACTCTTCTACCACTGTATCTGCCGAACTCTGGGTTGTGGTATCTTCGTCTTCAGTCGCTTCTGTGCTGCTTTCAGTTGTAGTAGGTGTAGGAGTAGGTGACGGAGAAGGTGCTATAGAAGATTCTTCCTCTAGCTCCATTCCCTCAGGGGCATCAGGGTCTAAGTCTTGAGACTCTAAAAGCTCTGGGTAAACTATACCAGCCATAGTAGATGCACCTATAATAAGGCTTCTACCATACCATAGAATATTTGACTCTGGCAACTCAAAAACATTGCCTGACCTAACCGCACTTAAATTTGCAAATTTTGTAGAACTCATAATCTCAGACTTCATACCCTCTAAACAAAAAAGATACTGTGGGTCTGCGATATTAAGCTCTTCCATAGTAAAAGAGCGATCGAGCGAACCCTTAAAAATGTTGGTAATTCCCGCTGCTGTCATTACATCGTCTCCAACAGTGTCACCGGTTATTGCAGCCGATGTGGTATCTAGTAAAAATGCACCAGTAACTATTGTTTCTGTCTCAGGTATTAGTCTTTCTATATCATCTAAAACTGAGTAAATGCTTCTAGCCTCATCAACACCTTCATTAAGTCCAGTGTTAGCACCCATTAAAATAGAGCCCACTTGAGAGTACATTCTATCAAAATCTGTTCTATCCACTGCATCTTCAATAATTACAACAGGAATACTCATTTGAGTAAAAGTGTCTTTATGTACTAAATCTATGCTATCTGTAATAATTAAGTCAATTTCAGCAGTTGTAAAAGCTTGGTAGTCATCAACACTAACTTTTTTCAGGTCTACAAGCTCATTTTGCACACAGTCTTCCGAAGCCAAAGCCAACGAAGCCTCGTAGTCAAGGGCAATAATTATATCAGCTATTGAAGGTGACAACACTGCAACATTTTGTGGCCTTGACGGTATTGTTATATTGTTTACAATAACAGGAAAATCTTGACCTTCAGGCTCTTCTCCATCGCGGTTGTCTATATCTACAGGGTCGCTACAAGAGACAAGCCCTATAATAAGAACAAGCAAACTAAGTGTAATAAGCAATTTTTTATAAAACATATTCATTCTCCGATTTTACAATTTTTAAGAATAATCTTAACATATATAGTTTTGTGCTAAATCACATCCAAATAGATGGTAGTGTTAAAAACACTACCATCTATTCTACAATTAAAACAACTCTTAGTCAACTGTTTATTAAAATTGTAATACATTAGTATAAAAAAATTTACAATATCTCTAATAGTTTTAAATACTCTGTAGCAATTATACTGTGCCCAAGTTGTGTAGGGTGCACATCATCTGCCGCTAAAGCCTCAGGACCAAACTTACATCCTTCTCTAGCCATAATGCCATCTGCAGGTAATAAATAATCTGCATACTGCATTGCAAGTTTTCTAACTACTTGAAGTTTAGGGTCAAAATCTTCATGCCATATGTCTTTATCGTCTCCACCATGAAGAAGAAAAGGCTCGATTATCATGATTTTTATATTAGGAAAATCTGATACTATTTTTTTAAGTAGTGTTTCGTATGAGTTTAAAAAATCTTCTACTGATGTTGGGTCGTTTCTATCATACCTTCTCCAAACGTCATTAATACCTATTAAAATAGATATAAAATCCGGTGCAACATCTTTTATATCGCTGTCGTACCTATCTAAAATGTCACGAACCCTGTTCCCTGATATACCTTTGTTAATAAATTTTATTTCATTTTCTGGAAATAAAGTTTCATATATCTGAACAATTTTTGATGCATAACCATTTCCATAGCTTGAAATATCATCTCGATTTCTTTGACAATCTGTAACGCTGTCTCCTTGAAATAATACAGTTTGTCCTTTTTTAAAATAAGTGTTCATAATACCTCCGTAAATTTTTGTCGTATAATATCGTTTTAAATAAATTTTAGTATTTATAATAAATCAACTTAGAAAACACTACAGAAATCAAGTGGAAAAGCTTTAATATATGTGGTTTTACACTTGAGGGCTGTTAGTTTTTCAAGTTTATTTACTATTTTCTACATTAGATTAACACTAAGTTGTGAATTAGTCAACAAGTTTTATAATTATAAGCTTGAATTAAAAGATAAAAAGTGATATAATACTGCTTGAAATTAATAGCGAAAGGGATTTAAGCTTTGCAGATAAAAAAATACAAAAAAGATTTTATTTACTCGTTCACCTTAGGTGCTTTTCCTACTTTTGAGTTATTGATAAACAAACCTCAGGCGGTAACAAAAGTTATAGCTCACCCAGCGTTTAATGATATGGATAAACTTAAAGAGCTATGCTACTCAAAAAATATTTTTTTCGAGGTAAATGAAAAACTACTTGCTAAAATTAGCGATAAAGAGGTTTGTTATGCAGCAGGAGTTTTTAACAAATACAGCGACAATATCGACCCTACTGCTAAGGCGCATGTAGTACTACACAACCCGTCTGATATGGGCAATATTGGCACGATTATTAGAACAATGCTAGCTTTTGGCTTTAAAAACTTAGCTATCATATCTCCTTGTGCTGATATTTTCAATCCAAAGACAATAAGGGCGTCTATGGGTGCTATTTTTAAAGTTAACATTTGTATTTTTAACAGTTTTGAAGAGTATGAGAGTGAGTTTTGTAACAACCGAGACATTTACCCATTTATGTTAAGCTCTAAAAACAATTTAAGCCTTGATAATTGTCCTAAAACCAATAACTATGCACTAGTTTTTGGCAACGAGGCAAGGGGTTTACCAAATAATTTTGAGAAATACACTTCTGTTTTTATTCCTCAAAGTGATGATGTAGATTCGCTAAATTTAGCTATCTCTGTTGCGCTGGGTACATTTGTGTTTAGCAGTATTAACGGAGTTTAGTAAAATATATTTTATTGCCCAAAGGGCAGAAAGGAGTATTACTATGGTTAAACATGTAGTATTTTTTAGATTAAAAGAATATTCAGAGGAGAATTGCGACAAGCTGATTGCTCATTTTTTAACAATGAGAGAAAATGTGCCTGTTGCAAAACAAGTTAACGCATATAAAGATTTCGGGAGAATTGAGCGAGCTTATGATGTTATGCTTGAAGTACTACTCGACTCGAAAGAAGACTTACACCACTATGAGCATGTTGATAAATATCACTGCGAGACAATTAGAGGTTATGTGCGCTCAGTTGTTAGCAGCTCTGCTTCAGTAGATTGTTTTATATAATGATATTTTGTTAAGAAAGGTAATTTAATTTCATGCAATTAGATAAAAGTCAAAAAATTAAAAATATGTCTATAGCAGCCTTGCTATCTGCAATTATTATTATATTTGCATTTACTCCATTAGGTTTTTTAAAGCTAGGCGTTATAGAAATAACATTTATCAGCGTACCTGTTACTATAGGTGCAATTTTATTAGGGCCTTTGTATGGTTTATTCTTTGGTTCATTGTTTGGTCTTGCAAGTTTTATACAATGCTTCGGAATGAGTGCATTTGGAGCCACTTTATTAGCTATTAACCCTGTGTTTACATTTATTCTTTGTATGCTTCCTAGAGCTTTAATGGGTTATATTACAGGCTTAGCGTTCAAGCTTATCGATAAAGTAGATAAAAAACATATTAGCTCTTATGCTGTAGCGAGCTTTTTAGGGCCTGCTCTTAACACGATTTTCTTTGTTGGCTTATTGCCTGTGTTGTTTGGTAATTCAGACTATATACAAAACGAGTTAATGCCTCTTTTCGGTACGACAAGCATGATGGCGTTTTTGGTAGCTTTTGTAGGTGTTAATGGCTTAGTTGAGGCAATAGCCGGAACAACTATAAACTTTGCTTTATCAAAAGGTATAAGAAAAATTTCAGAAAAAAGAAGATAATTTCTAGGTGATTGCATTTATTATAGTGCAGTCACCTAATTTTAATAAAAGGATTTGATAAATATGTTATTTGATACACACATACATTTTTTCCCGGATAAGCTAAAAGGCAAAGTTTTTTCTAAACTTACCGAGATTGCTGGTGCAAAATATTATAGAAGCGAAACGCTTGAAGACGCTACCGAGCACAATAATAAAATGGGCATAACTTGTGCATTGGCTTTACATATAGCCACAAACCCAAACCAACAAACAGCCGTTAACAACTTTGCATATGAGTGCCAAAGCGACAGTATTATTAATTTTGGAAGTGTACATCCACGCTCTGAAAATGCGGTTGAAGAGCTAAAAAGAATTAGAGAAATGGGTTTAAAAGGAATAAAGCTACACCCTGACTACCAAGATTTTATGGCAGACAGTAAAGAACTTTACCCAATTTACAAAACCTGTGAGGATTTAGGGCTTATCATTGCATTTCACGTAGGTAAAGACCCATACTCCCCCGAACTTATTCACTGCCCACCAAAAGCTATAAAAAACATTTCAAGCAGTTTTAGCACATTAACCATTATTGCTGCACATATGGGAGGCATGGATATGAGCGAGGAGTGTTTAAAAGATTTAGTAGGCTCAAAAAACGTTTATTTTGACACTGCTTTCGCCTCTGAGTTTATAAACCCTCAAATGTTTTCTCAAATTGTAAACACTCACGGAGTAGACAAAATTTTATTTGCTACCGACTCACCTTGGAGCACTGCTGAAAAAGAGATAGAATTAATAGATAAATGCAATTTTACTTCAGCTCAAAGAGATAAAATATTTTATAACAACGCATGTTATTTATTGACAAATTAATTTAACAATAATATAATATAAATGTTTATAGTAATATAATTTATATTACTATATTTAGCTTTTTTGCTTATTAATAACTAAACAAAAAATAGCCGATTATTAGAGTTAGTATTGTATTGAGAAAGAAGGTATAGTTACCATTATGAAAAAAATTAATTTTTCAGACGAGCGTTGGAGTAGAATTAAAAACGACTCTATGGATTGGTGGCAAAACAAACTAGACAGACCACTTATTTTTGCTACAACTCCTACAAGCTCTAGCGAAGAACCCGAACTAAAGCGCAACATCTCTCAAGCTCTTTTTGCTGATACGAATATTTCTGCCGAGCAATTTGCCAAAAGGGCAGTGTATGAGTTATCTCATACCAATTTTCATGCAGATTCATACCCATTTTTAAACATGGCATTTTCTGGCCCTGGTGTGCTTGGCGCATATATGGGAGGAAAGCTCACTTGTAACGACGGAAGAATTTGGTTTCATCCAATGGATGACATACCTAGTATTGAAAAACTTAACTTAAAATTTGATGAAGATAATTTTTGGTTTAGACGAACAGTTGACATTATTAAAAAGGTTAAAGAGTATTCTGATGGAAATGTAGTAATAGGTTTTCCTGACTTTGGAGGAATTCTTGACGTTTTGAGCACCTTTTTCCCTTCTGAAAGCCTATTTTACGAAATGGCAGACAATGAAGACGAGGTAATAAGGCTAATAGGACAAATTGAAAAAGCATGGTTTGCAGCTTACGACTGTTTATTTGAAGAGTTCTCAGACTTAAAGGGTTACTCTAGTTGGTCATCTACTTATTGCGACACTAAAACCTACATACACCAATGCGACTTTGCTTATATGATTGGTGGAGGTCATTTTGATAAATTTGTTTTACCTACCCTTAAAAATGAATTTAACTTTGTAGATAATTCAATATATCATCTGGACGGAAAAGGACAAATAATTCATTTAGACAAGCTTATTGCTTGTGAGAAATTACACTGCATACAGTGGGTTCCAGGAGACGGAAACGGCCCACCTAGCGACTATCCCGAACTTATTTCAAAAATTCTTGACTCAGGAAAAGCATATCACACTTGGGCAAATAAACCTCAGCTACTAGATATTAAAAAGAATAACGGCCTTAAAGGAGTTTATGTTAATTACACTGTTAGTGAAAATGAAGATATTGAAAATTCATTAAAACTATTTGGACTTTAATTTTATAAAAGATATGAGAAGATAGTAATTTGCTTCTCATATCTTTTTTTCAATTTTTTTGCTTTTTTATTATAA
>CAYJEZ010000030.1:1891-8009 GCA_964369215.1 uncultured Eubacteriales bacterium | reverse complement strand
TGTTGTGTTTTCTAAGATAATTAACTATGAGATATTTACATTTCATTAAAAATAGTGTATAATGTTGCAGTCAAGCGAAAACGCATAACCTTAAGGTATTCGCTATATAAAACGATATGCAAGTTTGTTAAAATATATTTTTTTAGAAAGGTATGATAAAAATGGCAGAATTTACTAAAATTAACATGACCACCCCTGTTGTAGAGATGGACGGAGACGAAATGACCAGAATTATCTGGCAAATGATAAAAGACATACTTATTTATCCGTACATAAATTTAAAATCTGAGTACTACGATTTAGGTCTAGAGAACAGAGAGAACACAAAAGACCAAGTAACCACAGACTCAGCAGAGGCTACTATAAAATACGGAGTTGCCATTAAATGCGCTACTATAACAGCTAATGCAGACCGAGTAAAAGAATATAATTTATCTGAGATGTGGAAGTCTCCAAACGGCACAATAAGGGCAATTTTAGACGGTACAGTTTTTAGAAAACCTATAATTGTTGACGGAATAGTCCCTTACCTACCTAACTGGAAGAAGCCTATTACCATAGCAAGGCACGCATATGGCGACATTTATAAAAACACAGAGATGAAAGTAAACGGAGGTAGCAAAGCAGAGCTAATTGTTACCGATAAAGACGGAAATGAAACAAGAAGTTTAATTCACAACTTTAAGGCAGACGGAGTTTTACAAGGTGTGCACAACACAGACGATAGCATTAGTAGCTTTGCAAGAGCGTGCTTTAATTATGCTTTAGACCAAAAGCAAGACCTTTGGTTTGGTGCAAAAGACACTATTTCAAAAATTTATGACCATAGGTTTAAAGATATTTTTGCTGAAATTTTTGAAAATGAGTACAAAGATAAATTTGACGAATTAAATATTGAGTATTTTTATACATTAATTGATGATATTATTGCAAGAGTAATTCGCTCTGAGGGCGGTTATATTTGGGCATGCAAAAACTATGACGGCGACGTAATGTCTGACATGATTGCTACTGCATATGGCAGTTTAGGCCTTATGACCTCTGTTCTTGTTTCTCCTACAGGTGTTTATGAGTACGAGGCAGCTCACGGAACAGTTACAAGGCACTACTACAATCACTTAAAAGGTGAAAAAACCTCTACAAACCCTATTGCTACTATTTTTGCGTGGACAGGCGGTTTGAGAAAACGTGGCGAGCTTGACAATATTCCTGAGCTTTGTGACTTTGCAGATAAACTAGAGAAAGCATCTGTAATGACTATGGAGCAGGGTACTATGGATAGAAACTTAGCAAGTATATCTGTACTTGAAAATAAAAATGCTGTTACTACTGAAGAGTTCTTATTGGCAATAAATGAAAACTTAAAAAAATTATATAATTAAAACAATGGCTGTCATTTACGGATAATTACCGAAAATGACAGCCAAATTATATTTATTTAACTTGAAAAACTAAAAGTACTCAAGCGAAAAACGGCATATAGTAAAGCTTATTTATTTTCGCTCTCCATATTAAGCAAATACTCTTTCATCTCAAGTCCGCCTGCGTAACCCACTAATTTGCCACTTGCTCCAATTACCCTATGGCAGGGCACAATAATGTGTAATGGGTTTTTATTATTAGCCATCCCTACAGCGCGGCTTGCTTTTTCATTACCAACAGCAATAGCTATTTGCTTATAGGTTCTAGTCTCTCCATACGGAATATCACAAAGTGCAGACCATACTTTTTTCTGAAAATCTGTCCCTTTTGCTTGATGCTCAAAAGAAAATGTTTTTCTCTTCGCGTCAAAATATTCACATATCTCTTTAAATACTTTGTCGGTAAAGTCTGTTCTTTCTCCAAAATCTATACTTTCATTATCAATCTTTTTTAAAGATATAACTACATTTTCCTCATACTCTATGAGAATATCTCCTAGCTTTGATGTATAAACTGCACAACTCATAATTCATCATCCCTTTCACTACAACACAGATAACGCCATAATAATTACTTGCATAGCAAATAGCTTTAATATCTGATAGTTTTCATATTATTAGCTATATTATTCGTACAGCGATATTTTTAAAATTATATCACATAAAAAACCTAATTTCAACAAAAAATAAAACTATTTATACAACCTCTCATGTGCCGTTTGGCACATTTACTTTTTAACTAAATTTGCTAACATGTTAATATGAAAACAAACAACAATGTGTGAAAGAATATAATTAAAATTATATTGTTAATTTAGTTTAAATGTGATATAATGTGTATACATAAAATTGGATTAGATGCTATATGTATCTATTATATAAGCTTTCACTATAATTGTTTTTTCTATATCAAAAATAATAAGAGGTAATTTAACATTATTAATAATCAATTTTGCTTAAAATCTCTCTGAAAGGAAGGAACAACTATTATGTCTAACAGCGTAACTTTTACTTTTCAAAGTTTACCAACCAATACAGACGAACTTAAACTACTTAAAGAATTTTCACTGAGCACACCTTTTGAGGCTGCCGCACTTACAGTTTTAGCAATGCATGCTTACACCTTAGATATGAATAAAGGCATTGACATGTTCAACGCTATTAAAGGGCCTCAACCTTTATCTAATTACGACAAACAATTTTTGCGTGACAGGTTAATTGGCAAAGAATACTTGCCTAGTTCTTATATGGCAGGTTCAAGCCCTAGCAATAATTACACCCCTACCACTCCCTTCACTATTACCGTTTCAGACAATCCTTATTCATATGATGAAAACGGCTATGTAAAGCTTTATATTCAGTCTTCAGGAGCAGATACTGCTAGACCAATAAAGCTTAGAAATAAAAGAGAGCAATGGTTTTTATGGGAGAACATGCTCTTGCCTAGCATTAGGCAACCTGCAGTAAACGACCCTTGGGCTTAGCTTAGTATAGCGAATATTTAGTACTATTTTATATATTACTAGAGTGAAAATTTATTGTCCAATATTATGATAAAAAGAATATTTTTTCACAGCAAGTGCAATTTGTACTTGCATATTCATTTTGTATAAGGAGCTCCCTATGAATAATGCAATAAGCTACAAATGCCCCTCTTGTGACGGGCTCTTAGATTACGACAGCAACAGCAAACACTTAGTCTGCGCCTTTTGCGGAAGAGATTGTGACGATGTTTTAGTAGAAAAGGCTTCGCAATTTAACAATGAGCAAAGTTTTACTGGTTACGACTGTAGCTCTTGTGGAGCAAAAATAATTGCAGACAAAAATACTATTTCAACAAACTGTATTTTTTGTGGTGCTCAAGTATTTACAAAAGATATATCTGAACACTACCAAACACCAGACTATGTTATTCCTTTTGTTCTTGATAAAGAACGAGCAATAAAAGAGTATAAGCATTTCTGTGTTTCACACAATATTTCTGCTAAAGGGTTAGCTTCTGACGATATTATAAACGGAATTACCAGTATTTATGTGCCTGTTTGGCTATATACAACCGAAGACACCGAGGTGTATATGGTAGTTGAGGGAATTGTTGACGGGCTTTTTAAAAACGAGCGAACCAAAACAAGCGCTGACGACAGTTTTTTTCATATTGAAATGAATGGAAACTTATCTTTTAAAGATTTACCGGTAAGTGCTAAAAGCAATATAGATTATAAATACATAGAGGGCATCGAGCCATATGATTACAATAAAATTGTACCTTACCACCCAAAATATATTTTGGGGCACTACGCCGATAGAAATGATTTAAAAAAAGACGAAGCACATTCAAGAGCCATTGATAGAATGGTTAAAACTACAACCAAATTGTTTGAAGGAGCAGTCGTAGGAAAATACGATTCAAAACATGTGTTAAAAGATTCGGTTTACCACGACTTTAAACCAGAAAATGTAAAAAGTGTGCTTGTGCCTGTGTGGTTTTTATTTACCGAATTTAATGGCAAAAATTACTACTACACAATAAATGGGCAAACTGGTAAAGTAGCAGGAACACTTAAAAAAAGTGATGCTAAAGTTTGGTATAATAGGTCTGTTATTTTCATACTTGCTGTTGCCTTTGCTACGCTTTTCGGTTATCTAGTAGCACGCTCCTTAGGCGCAATTATTGCTAGCATTGCCGTTGGTTGCTATATAATTAAACACAACGCTTTTACCAGTGATGAACTCGACCTCATTGATTTAAAACATAAGGCAGATGAGTATTTTGTTAATAACTCATTTAAGGTAAACCACCAAAGTTCTAAATTTATAGGAAAACGAAGAGAAATAGAAAAAAGAAACAAAAGGAGATATGTATGATGAAATATTTATTATCAATAGTTATTATTCTTTTATGTTTGACAGCTTGTTCACAACCAATAGACAGTGGTGACACCAGTGGTGCAGATACCTCTTCAAGCTCTCAAACTAGTGCTACCGATGAGCCCGAACCTACACCTAATATTACTCCAACTCCAAGCGAAGAAGAGAGCAAAGATGAGGTAGTTGAAAACACTGTTCGCAATATTCCTGAAGGCTCAGTATACGGAATTACTTTTTTAGGATATAGATGGGATGATTATTACGATTTGCCTGTTGAACTTTATTTAACAGAAGATGAGATGAACAGGTTAGAGGTTTGCCTATTAGATGGTGACGAATATTTTTTAATTTTGCCGGTTAGTAGCACTTCATATATTCACATTACGCCTACTTCACAATCAGATGGAAACAATGAAGTCTTCTACTCTCAACAAAATTCTCCTGTGCTATTAAGGGCAAATATAAGCGACATTCACACAAACTCTATTGTAAATATAATAGACGAGAACATTGTAGCAGAGTTCTCTCCCTCGGTAAATCTTATGGACTCTACGGTTAACCTTGATGAGGGTGGATATGAGATTCCTACACTAAGCGATAGAGAAGATAATAGCACTGTTATTCAAACAAATATGATTGACTTTAGAATACCCGAAACTTGGAATGACAATTATGTTATTGTAGACAATGAAACCTATGTTACTGTATATTTCGAAGACAGTGTTGGTAGTTCTTCTTTCGAGATTATACTTGCGCTTTCAAACACTCCAAACAATAGTAATTATTATGTTCAAGTGCTTGATGTATATTATACTAACTACGGTGACGAACTCTTCTTGTTAGCATTATTGCCATTAGATAGAATTTACTCTAATACTGCAAATACTCTTCCTTATGACCGCTACAACCCTGAACTTGTACCAGTTATACGCAGTATCAATAACTTATTATACTCGGCTGAAGCTAATGACAACTTCAATATCGACGTAATTCACTCAAGCTCCCCAGACATATACTTAACACTAAGTATGACCTTAAGTCAAGGTTTTCTACTAGGAAAAGATATATACTCTTTAGGTATAGAAGATATTAATCATGAGGCATGTGAAGTTGTGTCGTTATATTCAGAGACAGAAGGTGATTTTGGACAGTATGCAATATCGCCAACTGGCACAGTATATTATTTTGATGAACATGACGGTTACTGGAAAGAATACATACTTTTAGGGTAGTTATTAATAACTGGCTCTTTAACTATAGGTAATAGAGATTAAAAAGTGTTAACTAAATTATATCACATTTTACAATTTTTTCTTTACTGTTATTTTGAGTTAAAATATCCAAATTAATTATTTTTATTTTAGAATAGGAGATATGAATATGGCTTTTTGTAGTGTTTGCGGAACAAAAAATGCTGATGGATCTAGATTTTGTCAAGATTGTGGATCCAAAATAGAGCAAATCGACTCTGTTGCACAAGAAACAACTAATACAGAGCAGTCAAAAGCATCTGAATCGGAGATTGCTCCGAATGTAGAAACTAATATCCCTTTAGCGAACCCATTAAATGACAGCCCACCAGAGCTATCTAAGCCTGTGGTTGACAGTTCACCAGAACTATCTAAGCCAGTAGTTGACAGCTCACCTACACTTACCCCAGCACCTAGTTACAGTTCTAGTTCAAACTCAACACCACCTCCTGGCAACAATACCTTTTCTAACAACCCTAATATGCCTGTGCAGAATAGAAACATAGGAATGGGAGAAAACGCTCCGCAAGCATACGCAAATAAACCCAGTGTTACTGGTGTAATTCCACCTCCACCTAC
>CAYJEZ010000030.1:0-1791 GCA_964369215.1 uncultured Eubacteriales bacterium | reverse complement strand
CACTCCACCCCCACCTACCAGCAGTTTTGGCTCTAGTGGTAACACTCCACCCCCACCTACTAGCAGTTTTGGTGGAAGCGGCAATACTCCATCCCCACCTACTACCGGCTTCGGAGTGAGTGGTAGTACTCCACCTCCCCCAATCAGTGGTTTTGGTGGAAACTCCAATGCACCACAACCTCCTATTGAAAAACCACCTCAAACAAGCAGTAGTAACTTAGGTGCTAATGGTAGCACTTCTTCTAGTGGCAACTTTGTGCCTCCTCCACCACCAAGCACCATGCCTACTACTTCAAATACAGAAAGTACACCTAATCAAAACACTGTACCCCCTGTTGGCAACCCAGTAGGCAAACCAGGCAATAAAAAGAAACCTGCTCCTAACAAAATGATAATCATTATAATAGCTATCGCTGTGTTAAGCATTGCTGCCTTAGTAGGAATTGGCGCATTAGTTGTGTCAATGATTAATAGTTCCTCTTCTCAAGAGTCTGGCCAAGTAGAATCTAGCGACCCTAATTTAGGAATATGGCAAGGTGCGGCTATTGATGCATTTGGAATGCAAATGCCTATAAATGATATATTCGCCTCAGGTGCTAGTATAGAGCTCTTTGATGATGGAAGCACTACAATAACCTTTGACGGTGAATCTGAAGATGGAACTTGGACACTCGACGGTACAAATTTATCTGTTACATATGACGGTGTTGATGTGTCGGGCTCAATAGTTGACGGAGTTCTAATGCTTATAAACATACAAGACACAGGTATGGATATATACTTTACAAGGGACGGAATTCCGCCTGACTTTATAGATTTTGAAGTTGAAGAGAGCTCAGATACTGAAAGCAGTACAAATCCAGAAGAGAGTTCTGAAACTGAGAGCAGTACAGAGCCAGAGGAAAGTTCTGAAGCTGAAATAGTTACAGACCCTGCACTAGGATATTGGGATATATATAGCATAATTCTTGACGGTGAAGAGGTTGATATTCCTACTGCCTATCCTGATGGATTTTCTATAGAACTATTAGAGGGTGGCGAAGCTCTGCTTATTGAAGGAGCAACTGTTACCTATGCAACTTGGTATATAGATGAATATGATATATTAAATATTACAGACGGAGACTTTTCTATAATGGGTAGTGCTGTAGATGATTTCTTAACTGTTACTGACATGGACACCATGACTACTTTTATGTTTGTAAAAGAAGGTAGCGATATATTAACAGGCGGTGTAGATACAGGAGATGATTTTGTTTCTTCTACTACTTCTATAGAGATTAACAGTTACTGGTATGGCTCGATGACAATCACAAATTACACAGGCATTTACGACTTAGGTGGTGTTTACGATATATGGGGATATGTAGTAGACAGCGAAAGCGGACCATATTTTGAGATATACACAATGGGAGAAACAGAAGATATATATCTTTTCTCTTCATATATTACTCTTTATGACGACAGCTTTGAGACTATAGCAACGAATGGTGATGCGTGGGTTATGGATAGACCTTTAGGCGAAGAAGACGAAATTTACTTCTCTCCAACTCTTGAAAATGGTGCTCTAATCATGGACTACCATTACATTTACGAGGAGGAAGAGTATAATCTTCAATTCTTCTTGCGTGAAGAGATGACAGATTGGGATTTGGAAAACGACCCGTTACCGCCTAGCATGTAATGTTACTTTTTGAAATACAGTCACATAAATATATTTTCAGTTAAAATTTAAGGTATAGTTAATTAAGTTAGAAAAAACACCAAGAAACAATTGAAAAAGCTTAAATT
>CAYJEZ010000029.1:0-22671 GCA_964369215.1 uncultured Eubacteriales bacterium | reverse complement strand
ACCGGTGACCTCATCCTTACCAAGGATGTGCTCTGCCGCCTGAGCCATAGTAGCATATATACTCAACTCTTATATTATAAAGTTAAAATAAAGATTTGTCAAGATTTTTTAGAAAAGTAAAAATAGTTTATTATATGAATTAAGAAATAATATATAAAGCTTTGTAGTATTAAAGTAAATTTATAAAAATATGAGTATAAACAAACCTATGTGTTTGCCAGAAAACTTAGAAATTTCTTTTTAATTGGGGCTATCCTATATGACAGCCCCAATGCTTTATGCTTATTTTGAAAAAGTTATTCACAACAACACCCTAATTAATAATTAGGGTGTTGTTTGCTCAGAGATAAACAAATCAAACTCTTCTTCATAAATAAATTGGTTTATTTCTACGCCTGCACTTGCTGTATCATATGTCCACATCCATAAGCCATTTTCCATATTACCACTAGTAATAGGGGTGTTTACTAAATTATCAGGAATCGACATAGTCTCAATTGTAAAACTCTCGGTTAAAATAGAGGCCATATCTATAATTTTATCAATAGACAATGAGGTTTCACAATAAGCAACACTCCCTTGAATTACCTCTGGGTAGTCTAACGGAGAAATAGCACTTGCTTTGCTTGCTAGCGTTGATAAGACTTTTTGTTGTCTTATAACTCTTTCAGTATCTCCACCAATATTTCTAATACGTGAGTAAGCTACTGCTTGGTCTCCTGTTAAATGCGTCATACCACCTGCAGTATTGCTAAGAATATCGTCCCAAGTAGGACCAGATCCTATTTTGATTAGATATTCTAAATGCTCGTTTATTTCTCTAGCTTCACCAGCTGTTATTTCAATATCAATGCCACCAAATGAATCAATAATATTAGCTAGGCCATTAAAATTTACTGTTACATAATCTTGAATATTCAAACCAAAGTTACTATTCAAAGCTTTGATAGCAAGTTCTGCCCCTCCATATGAATAAGAATGGTTGATTTTATCATATCCATTTGCTGTTCCTACATATCCTTCTCCCATATAAACTCTAGTGTCTCTCATAATAGAAGTCAATTTTATTTTGTTGTGAACCTCATCAATAGAAAGAACCATTATGCTATCTGCAAGACCTTTGAATGAAGTAGAACTTCTAGTATCAACTCCAAAAAGAGCAATATTTGTTATCTCATTATGTTCAATAACTCCAGAAGCAATCCCTAAGCTTTCTTTGTCTTTAGAAATGGAACTAGTATTTAGGTCGGCTATTAATACATTAGACATATATAACATTACAACGCCAATAAATATTAAAGACAAACTAATTATACATGAAAAGATTTTTAAAAATAATATGAAAAACTTTTTTTGTTTATTCTCGCTCGTCTTTGATATATTACTGGTAATATCTTCAAAACTTTGTGATTTCTTCTCTAACAAATTAATAAATCCCTTCTTATAGTAAAATATTTTCTATACAAGTATCAAAACCCGATTACTATTATACAACAAACTTGTAGATTAGTCAAATATTGATATGAAAGATCAATTTTTTTTTGTTAATAGTTTATACATCAACTGCAAAAATATTTAAGTTAAATTAATTAATTATTAAACTCTTGACTTTTTTGTTGTTTAAGTGTTATCATTAACGTAAATAGTAAAAATTTCAATTATGTGTATCTTATTGTGATATTTCAAGCATATGATTGAAATATGAAAGGATGATAAAAATGCAATACACTTATTATATGCCTTCAAGAATACTTTTTGGTAGAGGTCAAATAAAAAATCTACACAAAGAGGTTATGCCAGGCAAAAAAGCTTTAATCGTTATTTCTTGTGGAACTTCTGTTAGAAAATATGGATATTTAGATACATTAAAAGAACAACTTGATTTAGCAAATATTAGTTATGAGATTTATGATAAAATTTTACCTAATCCTATTAATATACATGTTGATGAGGGCGCACAATTAGCAAAAAAAATGGGTTGTGACTTTGTTGTAGGACTAGGAGGAGGTTCGGTGCTAGATGCTGCTAAAGGTATTGCCACAATGGCTACAAATGAAGGTAAGCTTTGGGATTATGTAGGAGCAGGAACAGGAAAAGGAAAGCAATTGCCTAATGATTCACTACCTATAGTCGCAATTACTACAACTGCAGGCACAGGGACAGAGGCCGACCCTTGGTTAGTTATTACCAATGTTGATACAAAAGAGAAAATTGGAATGGGCTTTTCTAAAACATTTCCTACTTTATCTGTTGTTGACCCTGAGCTTATGCTTACTGTTCCTGAAAAACTGACTGCTTATCAAGGTTTTGACGCGCTATTTCATAGTACTGAGGGATATATAAATCGCAACAATAATCCAATTAATGATATGACAGCACTTAAAGCAATTGAGTTAGTTGGTAAGTATCTACCAACAGCAGTAAAAGATGGTAGCAACATAGAAGCAAGAGAAAATGTTGCTTTAGCAAATACCTTAGCAGGAATGGTAGAGAGCATGGCAGGGTGTACTTCAGCGCATGCAATGGAGCATCCGTTAAGTGGACATAACCCAAGTTTAGAGCACGGTGCAGGTCTTATTATGTTATCTGAGGCGTATTACAGTTATTGGGCAAAGGTAGGAGTTGTTGACGATAGACTTATTAACATGGCAAAGGCTTTAGGTAAGGCAGACGCAAAGGAGCCTTTAGATTTTGTAGTAGCTCTTCGAAATCTTATTATAGCATGTGGCACAGACGACTTAAAAATGTCTGATTATGGCATTAAAGAAGAAGATTTACCAATGTATGCTAATGACGCATATTTAACAATGGGTGGATTATTTCAAGTAGACCCAGTAGATATGCCGTATGAAGATTGCTTAGCAATCTTAAAAGAAGCCTATAAATAATATGATAATATAACAAACAAGCCATTAAGAATTTTCTTTAATGAAATTATTCTTAATGGCTTAATTTTTAGAATTATTCAGATACTTTTTTAAATGTAGATAAATATTCAAAATAATTTCTCGTCTCATAAATCAACTTATTAATTCTATCTCTAAATTCTATAAGTACGCTAATATCTCCATCATATTTATCATCACTGTATAAATGGCTCTCTAAAATAGTAATTACTTCTTCCATCTCTTTACTTAAATGAGGAGTAAATTCATCGTAAATTGTGTCTTGCTTATGCTTAATGTATAAAGCGCTAAGTACATTATCTACGCCGAAAGGTCTGTCAAACTTATATACTCTTCGCATAAACTCACGTAAAGACTCTTCACTTTTTTGAGTTAATCGTATTTGTGTAAGTTGGTTTATTAAACTTTTATACACTATATCAATATCTTTTGAGCTAAGAATCTTATTAATCATTTTCTCTTTATATTTTATATAAATTAAAATAGAGAAATATATGGCAAGCAAAGCTATTAAAGAAGATATAACAATTATTATTAATGTAAGTACCCAAGGGTTGAGTTCAAAAAAACTTTCTTCTGCTACTTCTTCGCTTACTTGAGGAGTTTCTAACTCTTCTTCATTCGGTGTGGGTACTGGTGTAGGTTCTACAGTAGGAACAGGCGTTGCTGTAGGCTCAGGAGTAACAGGAGTGTTATTTGAGTTTGTTGTAGCTAAGCTATTTATTTGACTTTCAGAAATTGCTCCTGAATAATATGATTGATATATAGGGGGAGTAGGGTCAAAAGGAACATAACCAATACCTTCTAAATATACTTCAACCCAAGCATGTTTACTTCTGTCTGTTACATTAACGAAATTATTGCCACTTGCCTCTACAACGTAACCTGTTAAATATCTGCAAGGAATATCCCTAGCTCTCATTAGAACATACATAGCAGAAGCAAAAGAGGTACAGTAACCTTCTTTAAGCTCAAACAAAAAGCTATCAACAAAGTCGTCTCCTACAATTTCGCCAGGAGTGGTGGTGTATTCAAATTGAGACAACAAATAATTGTTGACAAACGTTGCATAAGCATATTGCTCCCAAATGTACATATTAACCTCAAAGTCACTAATTATTTTATTATATTCACTTTCAGATGTATTAGGAGAAATAAAAGAAAAATAATCTACGTGATTAGTCATTTCTAAAGTGTTTTCCCATATATTATTGGCTAAATCTTTGGTACGTTGTGAAATTGTGTCTGGCAAAGGGGATAGTGCATCAACTGGAATTATATCAACTGTATTATCATTTAAAAAAATTTGATTACCAATATGGGCGTAATCCATAACATTATATTTTACAGTTAATAGGTCACCTTCGATAAAATAGTTATTATAAAAAACTTCTCCAAATTCATTTTTTGTGAAATTATCTTCACTATCTACTATCTCAGTATAATTTTTTGCAATTGGAACATTTCTGCTGTTGTAATTTACGATTTCTAAAGTATAGGTACTACTGCCTCTGATAAAACTATCTGCAAAAATAGAAGTATCTTCAGAAAAGTCGGAAATAGTCTCTTCTTCAGCACTAAGAAAAGAGTGTCCTGTATATCTATCATAAATTCCTGTTGTTAAAAAAACAGAGCTTAAATTTGTTTTTGCCTTAAATCTTATTGTATCTTGTTGTTGTAAATCTCCACCTAAAGATTCAATTTCAGAGTCAATTCTTCTAAATCTTGATGATAATCTGTCAAGTACCTCTACTTCTTCTATAATGATGTCTGCAGTTTCATTAACTTGCTCCATTACAGTAAAAGAGCGATAGTCTGTTGGAAAAATAAATATTGCTACAAGTACAATAACAGTGGGTATTAAGTAAATTATTGACCGTTTAAATTGAAATTCAAAATAAGTCTCATCGACAGCGAATTTTAATAATTTATAGTATCTAGAACGATAGTATATCCAAAACAATATAGGGATGAGGCATATAAAAATATAAATAAAATTAACATTAGTGTATACAACACTTAATAAAGCATATGTAACTACTATGGTTGCTATTATTAGACTTACCAATTTTGGTGATTTTTTTATAAAAAGTAAAGGCGAAAGAATTAAAACAAAAATTGTATAAATTAAATTTCGAAATAATTCTCCAAATTCGTTATCAGTAAAAACATCAGGTGTTGGGTGAGAGGTTAATATCCAATTGTAAAACTCACTTATATAAAAAGTTATTTGATCTTATACTATTGTTAAATTCAATAAATATATATATATCATAACTACTAAAACAGAAATCAAAAATACTTTTCTCTCTAAGGTTAATACACAAATAGATAAAAAAATAAATAAATTAGATATTAGAACCAAACTAAAGTAACTTAAGTCAACACCAAGCACAGAGTAAAAAATAGTATAAGATAACAATGTGGCAAATAGACCGAAAACTAGTCCGTCTGACACTCTTATCATATAATTGAGTAGTCTTTTGTTAATATCTTTCATTTTTAATACCTTTTATTGCATTTTATTTTATATATTAAACAGTTTCATTAGAATTTACGTCAATTAAGTTTTTTTCATCTATTATTACTATACCTCTACTGCCGCTACCTTTTATAGTATTCTCTATTATTATTTTGTGCTTAATCGCCTCTGCAACTAAAATTATAGTACTATTTGAAGCAAGCTTTATTAGGGTTTTTATATGAATATTTTCATCGAAGTAAGTTAAAATATAAATTGTAGGCAATTTATTTGTCCTTATATTACTCCAAAGAATTTTGTTTTCTCTGTTTGGCTTATAATTGGCCAAATCTGTAGGTAATTTTACAACACTGTCTGCGTCATATATATTTTCATAACCGTCGAAACCATACAAAAGAATTCGTTCAGCATTAGCTGATAAATAGTAGTCATTAACAGCTAATGCGCATTCTACAACCGTCTCAAATTGTTTTTCATCAAAATAGTCTATAAAAATATTGTAAATCATTCCAATCTTAGTTTGATTGTACTCTCTTACAACAGTCTTTTTTAGTGTTGCAGACTTTTTAAAATTTATTAATTTTATCGGGTCGCCAGCAACATAATCTCTATTACCTATAAAATCCTCATATTCGTTCTTGTAAATAGAGATATCTGCAGGGTTAATTATAACATTGTTAATCAATTTAATGTCTGTTTTAAGCTTTTTTACTATGGGTACCACAAAGCAGTTAAGCTGTGTTTGTTTTTTAACATCTATCAATTTTTTGTACACGTAAAGTCCGAATAAACTTTTTATGTATAATTGGCTTATACATATATTTTGCATTCCTATTTTAGTTTGTATTATAGGAATATCACTTTCTTTTTTTGCATAGTGATAATAGTATTTTTTTCCTAATTTATAACTTACAAAACATGGCATTAAACTAGTATTAATTAACTTTAGCTTAAGAAAAACTGTGCCATAGCATTCAATTAAATTTGCTGATAATTGTTGAGAAATTTCAGTTTTATGAGAGAAAAAAATGAAATATAAGGTATCTAAAATAAAAACAGAAAGTAAAAAAAACAGAAAAACCCACATAATGTAATTGCCAAAATATAAGCAAGAATAAAAATAAATTAATAAAAATGGCAAAAAAACAAAAATAGAAGGACGTGGCTTTTTATTGTTCTTAAATTTTCTATTCATAAAAAACGTATCCTTTCTATTCATATATTCAGACTAAATGGTAGGTAGACGATATGCAATAATTGCCTATAACTATTATAACATTATTTGGAGACCTCTGTTTCAGAAATAATCTCTTTTATTAATTTTCGAGAGTACTTAGCATTTTGAACTCCTTTTAATTGAGATGTTAAAATAATTCTATGAGACAACACATCTGCTGCTATCGTTTTAATATCATCAGGAATAACATAGTTTCTACCAACCATATACGCTTTTGCCTTTGCACAACGTACAAGTGCAAGAGCCGCACGAGGCGAGCAACCTAGTGAAATTTTAGGGTGTTCTCTTGTTTTTCTTATAATTTTAACAGTGTATTCTATAATTGACTTCTTAATAGTAACCTTGGCTACTTCGTTTTGCATTCTAATAATATCGTCTGCGTTAACAATTTTTGAGAGCTCTGGTGTGTTAGTTATATCTTCAAATCTTGATACAATTAACACTTCGTCATCTACATTTGGGTAACCCATTGAAACACGCATAGTAAATCTGTCAAGTTGAGCCTCAGGAAGGGGAGAGGTACCAGCATTCTCTATCGGGTTTTGTGTTGCTATTACCATAAAAGGAGAAGGTACTTCAAAAACTTTTCCGTCTACAGTTACTTTGTACTCTTCCATAACTTCTAACAAGGCAGATTGAGTTTTAGGTGAAGCTCGGTTTATTTCATCAACTAATAATAGGTTAGTCATTACAGGTCCTTTTATATATTTTGTCTCTCCTGTATTAATATCAAACATGCTAAACCCTAATATATCTCCAGGCATTATGTCTGGGGTACACTGAACTCTTTTGAAATCTACACTGCAAGTTTTTGCTAAAGAAGATGCGAGCAGAGTTTTTCCAACGCCAGGTACATCTTCTATTAGCAAATGTCCTTTTGCTAGCATGCACATTAATGTTAAAAAAGAAGCTCGTCCGTCTCCGGCAATAACTTTAGATATTTCATCAAAAACTTTTTTCAAACTAATCAACTGCCTTTACTCATAAAATTCAAGTATAATACTACTTTAGGATAAAGTTTACTTTTTAAATATTATACTAATATAATAACATACTTGTAAACAATTTACAATGTAAAAAATATCTAAAAAAAGTATAGTCAAACCAATACAAGATGATAAAAACTTTGTATTGGTTTGACTATATATAAAAATTATTGTAAAAAAAGAATTTGCTTTTTATAACTTATAAAGTTTTGCTTATCTCTTTTAAATAAGCTTTAAATTCTTCTCCTACTTCTTTATGCGTTAATGCAGTTTCTACAGTGGCCTTTAATATGCCTAATTTATTTCCCATGTCATACCTTGTACCCTCAAAATCTACAGCAATAATGCCGTTTTTTCTTGCTAAGGTACACATTGCATCGGTAAGCTGAATTTCACCACCGGCTCCAGGCGGGGTTTCTTCTAAAATATTAAAAATATCAGGAGTGAGAAGGCATCTACCTAGTATAGAAAAATGTGAGAATATCTTATCTTTTGATGGTTTTTCTATCATATCAGTACACATGTAAATATTATCTTCAATATTATCTACCTTTAAAGTGCAATATTTCATAACTAAATCAAGGCTAACTTCTTTAACTCCTACACTAGGCTTACCATATTTTTCATAGGTTTTCATAAGCTGAGCACACACAGGGTTGTCACCGAGAATAACATCATCACCGTACATTACAACAAATGGGTCATCTCCTACAAAAGATTTAGCTTGATATACAGCATGTCCTAAGCCCTTTGTTTCTTTTTGTCTTATATAGCTTATGTTCGCTAGTTTCGATATTTCTACTATATCTTCGTATGCTTCTTGCCTGTTTGATTCTAAAAGCTTAGCTTCAAGTTCTGGAGCCCTATCAAAGTGGTCTTCTATAAGGTGTTTATTTCTACCAGTTATTATTAAAATATCAGTAATGCCAGACTTAACCGCTTCTTCAACAATAAATTGAATAGCAGGCTTATCAACGATTGGTATCATTTCTTTTGGCATAGCTTTAGTTAATGGTAAAACTCTGGTTCCAAGGCCAGCAGCAGGTATAACAGCTTTTGTTATTTTTTTCATATAATTCCCTTATATCAACAGTATAAGGATACCACCTTTCTATATATTATCCTATTAAAAACGTAGGAAGATAAGTGCATAAAAAATAGCATATTATCAAACAAATAGTTGCAGAAGTATTCACTCCACCGCGCTCGTTTATTCTAGTGTTAAAATCTTCGTAATTCACTGTAGTCTGTCTTATTTTATTAATAGACTTGATACAGTTTTTCATATAAACTTTATTTGCGGTTGCTCCTACTATTAACATTATAATAAACATTGCAAAAGTAATAAACATGGGTAATGAAACAAGAATTAATTGTTCGTTAGTCATATTTTGACTAAGCATTGATATTTGCTCAGCAGTTGGACCTGAAACTGGTATTGAAATGCCTAATTCTGCAAACATATTGGTTATCAAAGGAAAAGAAACATATAAAGTAGTAAAAGTTTGGGCTAAATATAATGTAAACATCACAATACTAATTATAATACCAATTTTATATTGTTTTCTAAACAATAGCCATCCTCCAGAAAATAAAAAGGCTGAAAAATTAAATTTATTTTTTTTCGACATCTTTATTTTTTGGAAAACAGGTAAGTAATAAGCAGTATTTTGCTGAACCAACTTTGATACATCGCCATAATTTATATTCTCATCAATTGTATCACTTGGCGAAACCCCACCCATAGGGTCTAAAAACATTGGCACAGAGCCAATATTAATTGGAGTGTTAATATTATTTGTAGGTGAATTTCTATTTTGATGTACATCTGGTGATATTTTTAGTGGACTACCACAGTGTGCACAAAAAATAGAGCTATGTGCATTCAATACTTTACAAGTTGGGCATTCCTGGTCTTTAATTTCGTAAGCGGGAGCTTTTTTAGGTAAATCTATTTCAGGAATTTGCCAAGCTTCGCCTTTTTCATGAAGTTCATCAAAAATACATTCTCCCTCACTCAAATAACAATGTCTATGGTATGGTGCACCACATTTAGGGCACACAACAATGTCGTCATCGTCCATAAATAGCTTGCTACAAACAGGACAATTAGTCCCTATATATTTTGACATATTTACCCTTGTGTGCTAAAACTTAATAAAACTCTAAGATTAGCCACAAGGAAACACCTGCCTTTCAATTTTCACTTATTTTGCAAATTAATTAATTAATTTATATTTTATAACAAAAACAAAAATTTAGCAATTATTACTAAAGATAATTTTCATACTGTTAACATTTGTTGTGTTAAATCAATATGAAAATTATCTTTACGTTTATTTAAACTTAACAGCATCAAATACTTTTAAAGTAGAATTATATATATAATTGCATATTATCATATATATAAATAGCATTTAAATAATATTGCATTATGTTTTTTTTTGTGATAGTATATAACATGGTGGTATAGTTTTGTCTAGTAACATCATTCATAAGGAGTTGTTAATGTATGCATGCTATAAAAATTCACCGTGTTATCAAAACTATTCTTTTTCTGTTTTTAGGGTTAACATATTATTTTATAACACAACTTTTTAATTTTTATATTCCTTGTGTTTTTAACTCTATTACAGGCTTACTTTGTCCTGGTTGTGGCATAACAACTGCTTGTATTGCAGTAATAGAATTTAGATTTATTGATGCTATTTATGCTAACCTTGGAATGATGATAATTTCACCTATTCTCTTATTTCTAATAGCTAAACTATGGATATTATGGATTTTGGATAAGAGAGATAAAAATTCTAAAGTTACTGAAAGTTTAGCTTTTTTATGTGTTATAATATTAATCGTTTGGAGTGTAATTAGAAATATTTTTTGATAAATTGATAATATTTTTTTACTTTTGTGGTATAAAATTTTCAATTATCATGAAATATATAATTTCCTAAAGAAAGGAGGAAAACTTGATGAGAAAAAACCGTGGATTAGTTATGAGTATTGTACTTAGTATAATTACTTGCGGGATTTATGGCTTGTACTGGTTATACTGCATTACTGAGACTGCAAGAGAAGTCAATCCAAATGAATGGCAAACAACAGGTGGAATGACTATTCTGCTTATAATTGTAACATGTGGTATTTATGGGTATTATTGGAATTATAAAATGGGAAAAGCCTTTATGACAATAAATGGCGGAACTGACAATAGTATACTTTACTTAATTCTTTCAGTATTTCAACTAACTATTGTTAACTACTGCATTATACAAAGTGATTTAAATGCTGCCTTTCCTGAAGGTCAATAATGCTAGCCTAATAACAAAATAAAAAACCCCATCGTTTCTATGAAAAGATTTTGTATAACAGTTTAATTCTCTACATTTGTAGTTTTTTATAACTTTAAACTGTATAAACTTTTTTTCATGTTGTTTTGGGGTTTTTTGTATTTTATGTTGTAATTTAATTCAAAGTGTTGTATAATTAGTTGTTTGAATATATATAGGTGCATTTATATTTTAATATAAATTATTAATAAATAAAATGAAGTGCTATTTTGGAGGAAATGATGAAACTACAAAACAACGAGATGATAAATTACGTTATTAATTTAAAAGGAAACCCACGGTATTGTATATATTACGAGCCACTTTGGTTTATTCCTTTTAGCCTATATTCTCCTTTTGCGACAATTTTTATGTATAGTTTAGGGGTAAGTGACATTCAAATTGGTTTTATTATGAGTTTTGGAATGTTAGTTCAAGTTTTAGCGGCTTTCTTTGGAGGTGCAATTACCGACAAATTCGGAAGGCGAATAACTACAATTTTTGCTGATTTAATCTCATGGTCTCTTCCTTGTTTAATTTGGGCTTTTGCTCAAAATTTTTGGTGGTTTTTTATAGCTGCTGTGTTTAATAGCATTTGGCAAGTATCAAATATATCTTGGAGTGGACTACTAGTAGAAGATAGCGATGAAAAAGATTTAGTTTATGCATACTCTTGGATTAATATTGCTTCTGTGTTATCTGTTTTTGTTTCTCCTATTGCTTTTATATTAATGGAAAACTACGACCCTGTTATAATAGTCAGAATTTTATACATATTTTCTTTTATTTCAATGACAATTAAATTTATGGTATTGTATGTAAAAGGACATGAAACCGAGCAAGGCAAAAAAAGAATGGAAGAGACAAAAAATGTACCAATTTCTCATCTTTTGATAGGTTATAAAGAGGTTTTTAAAAAGATGATTAAATCTTCTAATATGAGATTTGGGCTTTTTATTATGCTTAGCTTTAACATTTGTGTTAGTGCTGTAACTGGTACTTTTTTTGGGCTATATGTAACAGAGTGGTTACAGCTTGAGCAAAGCTATTTAGCTATTTTTCAGATGATAAGCGCAGGCATTACCTTAGTGCTTATGTTTACTTTGCAAAACAAACTTAACAGGTTACCATATAGGCCGGTAATGCTTATTGGTTATTTATTATTTATTGCAAGTAATGTTTTTCTTGTATTAATTCCTGAGAAAAACCTAGTTTTGATAATTTCATATACAGTAGTCAACACATTTGCTGGCTTATTTGTTAACGCAAGAAAAGACTCTATTAGTGCAAGATTTATTGATAAAGATGAGCGCTCAAGAGTAAATGCCTTGAGATACATGATAATGATAGGATTTACTTCACCATTTGGTGTTTTTATAGGTTGGCTTTCTTCAATGGATAAAAGATTACCATTTGTATTAAATATAATAATATTTACAATAACATTCTTTGCTGTATTTTTTTCAAAAGAACTAAAAAAGCTCGATAAATCCGATTTGTAAATACAATGGCAGTTGCATTATAATAATGCAACTGCCTATTTAATTTATTTAGCAAGTAGCTCCGCTTACAACATGTAAGTTTGCATCAAGTATTTCTTGTTTTCTTTGCAAAATATCATCAGAAATAATTTGCTCATTAATTGAGTCAAATCCAAGTCTTTCTATAGTGTCAGCAAATCTTTCACCAGTTATTCCTTGCTCTCTATAAACAAGAATAGCTTTCTCTACTGCGCTTAAAGCCTCTTCTTTTGTTGTAAATATTTTAGTTATTTCTAACCCTTTAGCAACACGTTTGCCCCAACGACCACCGATATATACTTTAAACCCTGAAGTTCCTGTTTCAATTGCATCAAAATGACATTTACCTACGCATCTTCCGCAATTATTGCATTCATCAGTAATGTTTAATATGCCATCTTCTAGTTTGGCACATTTAATTGGACATGCATTCTCAACTCCACAAACTTTACAACCAACACATAGGTCTTCGTCAAAGTTCGGAATTAATTGTCCGATAATACCAATGTCATTAAGGTCTGGTTTTACGCAATTGTTCGGACATCCGCCTACCGCTATTTTAAATTTATGAGGCAATTGAACTTTATTATAACCTTCATAAAATCTTGTGTGAATTTCTTCAGAAACACCAAAAGTGTCACATAGTCCGTATTGGCAAGTAGTTCCTTTACATGCTACAACAGGGCGAACTCTTGGACCTGTACCGCCTGTTTTTAGGTTAGCTTTTGCGATGTAATCTCTAAAATTTTCAATATTGTCATAATGTATACCCGGAACCTCGATAGTTAGCCTAGAAGTGAATGTAATATATCCATTTCCATAAAGCTCAGCAGCCTCTGCTACAACTCTTTGTTGTTCGGCAGTAATTTTGCCGTTTATTGTAATTACTCTACCTGAGAATTCATCTGTTCCTTTGTTACTTAAAAAACCAAGTCCTTTAACCCTTTTTTCGTTTTCTGCACTTATTGTAAGTGTTGCCATATTATTTTCCTCCTAAATTTTAACCTAATGTAATTATAACTAGGTTATATTAATTTTATATCAACATTATATGCTCCTGCTTCTAACACAAATGTGTTTTTAAATCCCAATTGCACTAAAGCTCTATGTGCAACAAAGGCTCGCCTACCTCTTGGACATATTATTATTATTTTTTGTTCTTTATCATATTTAGCTAAATCTTTTGTTATTTCAGAGAATTCTATAAACTCTGCACCAGCTATTGTAGGCCTTTTTGATATGTCCAATATTATATATTCAGATAAATCTAACGATTTGAACTCTGTAGCGGTAATTGTTTTTAACTTTTCATCCATTTTATTTATCAACGAATTAATTGCATTTGAGAAAGGGTGAGTATAAGTTGAAAATGGAGGAGAATAGGCAAAATTTAAATGCTTAAGACTATCAACAGTAGCACCAAGCGAAATTGCAGTTACTGCTATATCAATAACCTTATCTACACCATGTTTACCAATAACTTGAGCGCCTATAAGTCTTCTCGTATCAACATCAGCAATAAGCTTTATAAGCACAGTAGAAATATTTGTAAAGTATGGAGCTTTGTCATCTATAGCCACTACCATGCTTACAACATTTCTTTTCTCATCATTAGCGCTATTTTCAGTAATACCAGTACATGCAACATTAATATCACCGGGTAATTTTGCTATTTTTGTGTCTAAAACACCTGAGAATGTATTAGTATTATGTGCAATATTTTCTGCTAAAACTCTGCCTACTATATTAGGCGTAGCATCAATTGATGAATTGCTAGGCTTTGACTTTATCAAGTTTTGTACATAAGCACATGCTCCAATAGCATATACATCTTTTAAATTTGTCTCAAAATTATTATCTGTGACAATAATTCCGTTTTCTGTTATTATTTCTGTATCATTAATAAAATCTAACTTAGCACATAAAGTATTAGTGAAAATCACAGCATCAGTTTTTATTGCTCTTTTTGTGGTAGTAATTTTTTCTACTTTTTCTGTACCTATAATACCAGTAATTGAAGTATCGGTCATTGCCATAACGCCGGCAGCAGCCATTTTTGTCTCAATATGTTCTGAAAATTCTGTATCAAAACAATTTGATAATACATTACTATTTTGTTCTAAAACAACAGTGCGTACACCAATAGAATGTAAATTCTCTGCAATTTCAAGTGCAGCAAAGTCACTTCCTACCACTACTGCTCTTTTTATTTCTCCAGTGCTTACATTCTCTTTAATGGTGTTAATGTCTTCAACACTATCAGCAGAGAATACATTTTTTAACTCAACACCTTCAATTTCAGGCATTTTTAGAGTAGAATCGCATGCAATAATTAGTTTATCGTAGTTAAAAGTATTCTCTATATTTGTTTCTGAGTTAAGAGTTATTACCTTTTTATTAGTTAGGTCTAAATTCTTTACTTTAAACTCGTTAAAAACATTTACTCCGTATATCTCACAAAATGATTCTGGAGTGTTAACTAACAGTTGAGTTTTATCTTTTACAACACCTCTAAGAAGGTAAGGAAGCCCAGAACTATCAAATGTAATGTTTTTGTTCTCAGTAATAATTGTTACGTCTAAATGGATGTTTTCTCTTTTAATTTTAGATGCAAACTTTGTTCCGGCAACATCGGAGCCAATAATAAGTATTTTCATTTTTACAACATGCCTTTCTTTACATTTTAGTTAATTTACAGAAGCATTAGTCAAAATAATTTGAAAAGTATTGAAAAAGTAGTTTAAATTAGTGTTAATTCAAAAATATTATATCACTTGACAACTATAATTAAAAGTGATATTATTTAATAATTATCATCGGCAAAACCGATAAACGTTAGAGGTGGTTATTATTACTATCAGGCATTTGCGTATTTTTTTAGAAGTCTCGTATTGTAAAAGTATGAGTAGGGCTGCAATTAATTTGCATTTCTCACAGTCTACTATAAGCCAAGCCATAAAAGATTTAGAAATATACTACGGAACAAATCTTTTTGAAAGATTATCAAAAAGACTATATATTACACATAGCGGTAAAACATTACAAACGCATGCAAAAAACGTATTAGAAGAGTTTGATAAGCTTGAGTTAATTATGACAGAACAAACAGGGATTGAGCATATAAAATTTGGAGCAACAATAACTTGTGCTTGCAGCATATTACCAAAATTTTTAAAAGACTTTGAAGCAGAATTTTCTGAAGTAGATATAGTATCTTTTATATATAACACACATGTTATTGAAGAAAAAGTGCTTAATGGAGAGCTTGATATCGCCTTGGTAGAAGGCAATGTTAGAAGTAAAGATTTGATAAGTGTTCCTATAATTGATGACCATTTGGTTTTGGCGTTTGATGCAAATCATGAATTTAAAGATAAAACTTTTTTTACTCCCACTGATTTATATAACAGAGATTTTGTTGTTAGAGAGCAGGGGAGTGGGACAAGAGAATGCTTTGATGATTATTTAATTAGGCACAATGTACCTATCAAGATTAAGGCTGAAGCACCTTTTCCTGAGGCTATGAGGGACGCCATTAAGTACAATAATTGTATAGCGGTAATGTCTGAAAGACTACTAGAAGAAGAAATAAAAAATGGTGAAATTAAAATACTTAAATTAAATACCAATGAATGGGATAGACATTTCAGTATAGTTTATCATAAAGATAAATATTTAACTAATTCATTAAAATACATTATAACATTGATGAAGTCATACACCAAAGTTATAGTAAATTAACTTGAAAAATTAATAGGCCTCAAATGAAAAAACGCATATACATGGGATTGTCGCATTAAGGTGAATTTGAACAATTTATTTGTAGGCTTGAGTTAAGACTTAACCGAAAGAACGAAAAAACTGTTGTTTTTTCATGAACCGCGAAACGGTCAAAGGCCGTTCCCTACAACATAATTTGTTTATTTTAATGAAAAATCCCGTTAATGCGTCACCGACTTTTGCTTTTTAATTTGATTTCTGTAGTGTTTTCTAAGTTAATTAACTATAATAAAAAAATAAATGTAGAGAATACCTGCTATTGATAATTGTAAAAGACATTATCAAGCATTTAGAAATTCTCTACATTTTTTGTATTTAAAATTATTTTGTACCGAAAATTCTATCTCCAGCATCACCTAAACCAGGCACAATATATCCAATTTCGTTTAGTTTTTCATCAACTGCTGCGCAATATATTTGTACATCTGGGTGTGTCTCGCTAAGTGCTTTAACGCCCTCAGGAGCTGCAATAATGCACAAGAATTTAATTTTTTTTGGATTTTTCTCTTTAATAAAGTTAATTGCATCAATAGCAGAACCACCTGTTGCAAGCATTGGGTCTAAAACAATTACTTCTCTTTCATTAATATCTTCAGGTAATTTGTTGTAGTAGGTAACAGGTTTTAATGTCTCGTGGTCTCTATAAAGTCCTATATGTCCAACCTTTGCATTGGGCACAAGGTTAAGCATTCCGTCTACCATTCCAAGTCCTGCTCTTAATATTGGCACAAAAGCTACTTTTTTACCATCAATTATTTTTGTAGTAGTTTTACAAATTGGTGTTTCAATTACAGTATCTGTAAGAGGAAAATCTCTTGACGCCTCGTAACACATTAAAGTAGCAATTTCTGATACCAATTCCCTAAATTGTTTCGTTCCAGACTCTTTATCTCTTAAAAAAGTTAATTTATGCTGTATAAGTGGGTGATCCATTACTAAAACGTTGTTCATGTATTTAATCCTTCCTGCTTTTTATTTGTTATCTTTTTCTATTTTTGAAATTAAATCTATTCTTCTTTGGTGTCTGTCGCCTTCAAACTCGGTAGTTAAAAATATATCTACCAACTTTTTAGCTAAAAAATCTGATGTTACTTGTGCACCAAGGCAAATAATATTTGAGTTATTGTGTCTTCTTGTCATTTCTGCACTGTAAAGGTCAGAGCAAAGGGCTGCTCTAACTCCTTTGACTTTGTTAGCAGCAATACTAATACCTATGCCTGTAGAGCAAATAAGAATTGCTTTTTCATTCTCATTATTAGCTACTGATTTAGCAACGCTAGCTCCTATCAAAGGGTAGTCTACTGAATCAGAACTATAGCAGCCAAAATCACTTACCTCATAATTTTTATTATTAAGATATTTTAAAAGACTTTCTTTTAATTCAAACCCTCCGTGGTCGCATCCTATTGCAATCTTCATATTGTCATTCCTTTCACTTGCAAAATATTATAATTTTCTTTTTGCATTAAGTTCTCTTTGAGCTTGTGGTAATTGCATGTACATAGGTTGTAGGCTATCTGCACTAATAATCATTTTATTAACACTAGCATAATAGACACTACTTGCTTTAATCAACTTCTTGTTTTTACTAGAAAGAAACGCAGAGTAGCCTGCAAATTGATTTACAAATAACTCAGAACCATCTCCAGTTAATATAAGTTTATCTTTATATATGCTAATCTCTTTTTCAATCTCACAAAGTTCTTTACAGTCATCTTCTGTAAGCCTTGTAATAGTCGAGTCCTTCAACTCAAATAATGCAGTATAGGCTCTACCACACCTAGCGTCTGACAAAGAGCAAATAATAGCGTCGCCTTTCTCGTCAATAAAGTTAAAAGCTAATGCCTCCATTGCAGACACAGCCTTGCAAGGTATATCATTAACAATCGATAAGCCTTTAACGCACGAAACAGCAATTCTTACACCAGTAAAGGAACCAGGACCTACAGTTACTGCTATTTCATCTATTATTGGATTATTACAAAGAGATAAAACATTCTCAATCATCGGCATTAAATTTTGGCTGTGTGTCAAACCATTATTTAAAAAATGCTCTGTTAAAACTACTTCATTTTCTATTAATGCAACACTTGCACTTTTTGTTGTAGCGTCAATTGCTAATGTAGTTATTTTGCTCATCTCCTATCTATTTTTATTATTCTGCTATTCTCGTCTGCTGCTGAACATAGCTCTACCATAATAATATTTTGAGGTAAAGCTGAGACTATATTCTCACTCCACTCAATAAGCATTATAACACCTGTATCCAAAAAATCAAAAAAAGCAGTTGAATATAAATCGTCCCAAGTTTCTATTCTATACATATCAAAATGGTAAACCTTGCAAACAGGCGTGTCATATTCGTTCATAATAGCAAAAGTAGGGCTTGAGACAATGTCTTCTCCACCTAAACCGAGAATTATTCCTCTTGTAAAAGTTGTTTTACCCATACCCATTGAACCTGAATAAGCTACTATATCGTTAGGTTTCAGTGTTAAGGCAAGTTCTTTTGCTATATTTATTGTATCTTCAAAATTATTGCTAATGTACTCATTCATATTTTAAAATAACCCATGTATTACAGACTGCTCATCTAGGTCGATTTTTTCAGCTGATGGCACTTTTGGTAGGCCTGGCATTAACATTACATCGCCTGCATAAGCAACAACAAATCCAGCTCCGTTTGAAAGTTTTAAATCTCTAATTGTTAGTGTAAAACCTCTTGGTTTGCCTAATAATGTTGGGTCGTCTGAAAGTGAATATTGCGTTTTTGCAATACAAACTGGTAGTTTATCTGCTCCTAAAGCGCTAATCTCTTTTAATGATTTTACTGCTGCATTTGTGTAAGCAACATCATCTGCACCATAAATATTAGTGGCAATTGTTTTAATTTTTTCTTTAATATCAAGATCTAAAGAGTAAATAGGAGAGAACTTTGTTTTACCCTCGTTATCGTCAATTACCTTGCAAACTGCTTTTGCCAAATCAACGCCGCCTTCGCCTCCTTTTGCAAAAACTTCTGACATAGCTACTTCAACACCTAAATTATCGCAAGAATTTTTTACTGCTTTTAGTTCTTCGTCTGAGTCTGTGTGAAAGCGGTTCATAGCTACTACTACAGGTACACCAAATTTTTTCATATTGTTAACATGTGTCTCAAGGTTAACAATACCTGCTTTTAAGGCATCAACATTTTCATTTGCTAAATCTGCCCTAGCTACTCCACCATTATACTTAAGTGCTCTTACTGTAGCCACAATAACTACGCATGAAGGAGTTAGGCCTGCTTTTCTACATTTAATATCCATAAATTTTTCTGCACCTAAGTCAGAACCAAACCCTGCCTCAGTAATGCAATAATCGGCTAGTTTTAAAGCTAATTTTGTAGCTCTAACAGAGTTACAGCCATGAGCTATATTTGCAAAAGGTCCTCCGTGCATAATTGCCGGTGTACCCTCTAAAGTTTGTACTAAGTTAGGGTTAATTGCGTCTCTAAGCAGTGCGGCCATAGCTCCGTCTGCTTTTATGTCTTTTGCATAAATAGCCTTGCCACTATAATCGTAGGCAATTAAAATATCTCCCAGTTTTTTCTTTAAGTCTATAGCGTCATTTGCAAGACATAATATAGCCATTACCTCGCTTGCAACAGTTATGATAAAGCCGTCTTCTCGTGGTACTCCATTAATTTTACCACCAAGACCTACTACCACATTTCTTAAAGCTCTGTCGTTCATATCTAAACAACGTTTTATTAAAATACGTCTTTGGTCAATTTCTAAAGTATTTCCTTGTTGAATGTGATTATCAAGCATAGCACAACACAAATTATTAGCAGAAGTAATAGCATGCATATCACCTGTAAAATGCAAGTTAATATCTTCCATAGGAACTACTTGAGCATATCCACCGCCTGCTGCACCACCTTTAATACCAAAAACAGGACCTAAAGAAGGTTCTCTTAATGCAATTATTGCATTTTTTCCTATTTTAGCCATGGCTTGACCCAAACCGGTAGTAGTGGTAGTTTTACCTTCTCCTGCAGGAGTAGGGTTGATAGCTGTTACTAAAATAAGTTTGCCATCTTTATTATTTTGTATTCTTTTTATAAGACCATCATTTATTTTGGCCTTATATTTACCATATGGTTCAAGTTCATCCTCTTTGATTCCTAAATCAGATGCAATATTAGTAATAGGTATCATTTTAGATGCTTGTGCAATTTCAATATCAGTAAGCATTGTTATCATCCTTTTCATTTATTTAATGTTAAATAAATTATTTCTCATTAGATTATATTACATAATTTATGATTAGTAAAGTGTTAATAATAAATTTCTTGAAGATACTTCAAGTTTATGATAAAATAGTCTATAAAAAAATAAACACAATTAATTTAATTGAAATTTTTTTAGTATAACAATATATAAAATTAAAAGGAAATTTAAGATGAGAAAGAATAGATATTTTAGTGCTTTTGCAAACTACTATAGCCGTGCAGATAAGTGGCTATGGATAATTATTATATTGATATCTGCATTTAGTTTATTACTTTTAGATAGTGTTTCAAGAGCAACAAATACAGACTACTATGAAGTGCAACTTTTTGCTATTTTTTTAGGATTGATAAGCGCATTTTTGATAACGCTTATAGATTATAAAATTATTGGAAATATGTGGTTTTTAATTGCTGTAATAGGCTTTTTTTTAATGGTATACACTATTTTTTTTGGTATTAATTTATCAGGTGATGATGGTGTAAATGCAACTGCTTGGATAAATGTTTTCGGAAGGACTTTTCAATCTTCAGAACTTGTAAAAATAGGCTTTTTAGTTACTTACGCAAAGCATTTAGACCTTTTAAAAAGAAAAAATCTATTAGATAAACCTATACAACTTTTTGGGTTATTATCACATGTGCTAATACTTGTTTTATTATGTAATTTACAAGGTGACGACGGTGCAGGAGTAGTATTTTTTGTTATGTTTATTTTTATGAGCTATGCAGGGGGAGTAAAAACTCGGTATTTTGTTATTCTATTTGCTTTGGTACTACTGGCTATACCTGTGATTTGGAACTATGTTTTTGACGACTATCAAAGGTTAAGGTTCTCTTCTGTTTATAATTTAGACGATGTAGGGGTTGCTTTAAATGACGGTTATCAACAGTATCAGGCTCGTATCTCTATTGGTAGCGGTGGATTATTTGGCTCTGGTCTTTATGAAGGAGCAAGGGTACAGTCTAATGCGGTTACTTTTCAACATAGCGACTTTATTTTTACTGTAGTTGCTGAAGAAATGGGTTTTGTAGGTTGCAGTATTATAATAGTTTCTTTAGTTTTGCTTATTGCAAGATTATTATATATTGCTAAAAAGTCTAAAGATTTACTTGGTACGATTATTTCTTTTGGATTTATAGGTTTAATATTTATACAAACAATTTTTAACATTGGTATGTGCTTGGCGTTATTACCTGTTATTGGGGTTACTTTGCCTTTTTATAGTGCCGGTGGTTCTTCTGCTATTTGCTTGTACTTCGGTGTAGGTATAGTTCAAAGTATTTACATGCATAGAAAAGATAAAAACATTGTTAAAATTAAGATGAAAAATTCAAGTGCATTAGGATATAAAATGTTAAAAAACATTAATCCTTAATAGTACAAAGTGAGAAATTGGAGGATAAAATGAGTAGAAATGAAGAGGTTGTACTAACTACATTGTGCATGGTTTATAACGAAAATAAAATACTTTTACAAGATAAAGTTAAAGACTGGGTAGGTTTGACTTTTCCAGGGGGACATATAGAGAAAGAAGAACCATTCACAGTGTCGGTGATAAGAGAAGTTTTTGAGGAGACAGGTTTGAAAATTCAAAATCCAAAACTTTGTGGTATAAAACAGTTTTTAACACAAGATAATATTAGATATGTAGTATTTCTTTATAAAACAAATGAGTTTGAAGGGCGACTAATTTCTTCTGAAGAAGGTAAAGTTTTTTGGCTTACTCGTGATGATTTAACAATTGACAATACAGCTAGTGGTTTTTTTGATGTTTTGAGAATAATGGATAATGAAAGTATTACTGAAGTTATGTACTGTAAAGAAGAAAGTGATTCTAATACTATTTGGACTCCTGTATTTTTTGGAGATATTTAATGATAGAAAGAGTACAGATTAGAAGCGTTACATTTAATGAAAGAAATATTGAGTATACACTAACTAAAAAGCAAGTAAAAAATATTAACTTAAGAATTAAATCTAATGGAGAGGTTTTCGTTTCTGCAAGTTATAGAACTAGCGTAAAAACAATAGATGAGTTTGTGCTTAAAAAAGCTGATTTCATAGTTTTTCATGTAGATAATTTTAAGAAAAATCAAAAAGATAAAGCACCTGTAAAAAAATATATTACTGGTGAAAGCTTTTTAATTCTTGGAA